>DATBWN010000265.1:0-2973 GCA_036514755.1 Dehalococcoidia bacterium
GGCCAGCGTCTACAACCAGCGCGAGCGCAAGACCTTCGCCTCCTCCGAGGGCGCCTACGTCGAGCAGGACCTCACCGAGACCGGCTGCGGCATCGAGGCCACCGCCGTCGACGAGGGCGAGGTGCAGAAGCGCTCCTACCCTAACAGCGTCGGCCGCCACCAGGGCACGGAGGGCTGGGAGTTCGTCGAGCGCTGGGACCTGCCCGCCAACGCCGCGCGCGTCGCCGAAGAAGCCTCCGCCCTGCTGCGCGCCAAGCCCTGCCCGCCCGGCGTCACGACGATCATCCTCGACGGCTCCCAGCTGGCGCTGCAGATTCACGAGAGCTGCGGCCACGCCATCGAGCTCGACCGCGTCCTCGGCACCGAGGCCGCCTTCGCCGGTACATCTTTCTTAACCACCGACAAGCTCGGCGCCTTCCGCTACGGCTCCGACCTCGTCAACCTCACCGCCGACGCCACCATCCCCGGCGGCCTCGGCAGCTTCGGCTTCGACGACGAGGGCGTCCCCGCCCAGCGCACGCCCATCGTCCGCGACGGCCTCTTCCTCGGCTACCTCACCTCTCGCGAGACGGCGGCGCTCGTAGGGGCACAGCATGCTGTGCCCCTACATCCCGACATCGACCCCCGCCTCCTCGCCGGCCTCTCGCAGGGCGCCATGCGCGCCGATAGCTGGCGCCACCTGCCCCTCATCCGCATGACCAACGTCTCGCTGGAGCCGGGCCAGGGCAGCCTCGAAGACCTCATCGCCGACACGGACGAAGGCCTCTACATGGAGACCAACCGCTCGTGGTCCATCGACGACCGCCGCCTCAACTTCCAGTTCGGCACGGAGCTGGCGCGCGAGATCAAGGGCGGCAAGCTCGGCGACCTCGTCAAGAACGCTACGTATACCGGCATGACGCCCGCGTTCTGGGGGAGCTGCGACGCCATCTGCGGCCGCGAGAGCTGGGTCGTCTGGGGCACGCCGAACTGCGGCAAAGGCCAGCCGGAGCAGCTCGCCCACACCGGCCACGGCGCCTCCCCCGCCCGCTTCCGCAACGTCCGCATCGGGGTTATGCAGTGAGTGATCGAATTGCGACGCTAAGAAACTATCAGATTGGCATCGCACGCTCTTGGCTGAAACGCGGCCAAGCAACAAACGATCCCTTTGCAAAGTTCATGTTCTTCTTCGCCGGCTTTAACGCACTCTATTTCCTCGTACGCCTGGAGGAAAGGGCACAGGGCAACGAGATGGAAGATGTTACCCGGCTCGTCAGGCGCCTAGGAGAGACTGCCTGCGACGACATCTTGCGATGCACAGAGCCGGAAAGTGGTTTCTTCAGGCAAACGATAATCCTGAACATGAGCAGGCGAAACGTCAGTCGTATCGAAGGCGACGAAACCCAGGGCAGAGAACTTCGGGCCACTTTTGAGTCCGCCACGTCTTCCGTCGATAGGCTTGCAGCTCTTTCCCGCATCCTCTATCTCGTGAGATGTAACCTCGTTCACGGTAGTAAACGACAGGCGGGTGACGACGAGAGGATTGTTAGCAACTCTGTGAGGCCACTGGAGTTGCTTCTCGAACGCGGTATCGAGGCTGTTCAGGCAAATCGGGCTACAGGGGGCGGAGCCCCCTGACGGGGAGTCTGAGGGGTGTCCCCTCAGCAACCTCACTTAGTTGGCGAAGCAGACAAGCCCGACCGGCAAGGGAGGGCGTGGGATGCGCAGGCCCGCTTGCGCGCCTACCATCACACCACCCGCGCCGGCTCCTCGACAGCCGTCTCCTCGATAGGCCGTCCGGCGATGCGGTAGGCCATCAGCTCCCGCAGGCGCCAGCCGATCGCCGCCGCCACCGTCAGCGCCCCCGCCCCGCCGCTCACCACCGCGAACGTCGCGTTCGTCGCCGCCGCCACGAAGCCCGACTCCACCGCCCCCAGCTGGTTAGACGCGCCGATGAACACCTGCGCCACGGCGCTCACGCGGCCGCGCAGCTCGTCCGGCGTCGCCAGCTGGATCGTCGTGTTGCGCATCACCATGCTCACCATGTCGGCCGCTCCGACCAGCATGTACAGCACCACCGACACCACGAAGACGCGCGACAGCCCGAAGCCCATCGTCGCCGCCCCATACGCCATCACCGAGTACACCAGCACGCGGCCCGTGTTCACCACCGGCGGCCGCAGCACCATCACCAGCGACATCAGGAACGCCCCCAGCTCCAGCGAGGCCGTCAGCACGCCGTAGCCCCACGGCCCCACCTTCAGGACGTCCGTCGTGTACACCGGCAGCAGCGCCTGCGCGCCGCCGAAGATCACCGCGAACATGTCCAGCGACATCGCCCCCAGCAGCACCTGCCGCTGCCGGACGAATCGCACGCCCTCGCGGATCGCCTCGAAGCTCACCGAGCGGCCGTTGCCCGCCGCCTGCCGGTAGCGCAGCAGCAGCATCGGCACCAGCGAGGTCGCGACGAGGCCGACGAAGACGCTGTACGCCTCGCCGACGCCCGCGACGGTGATGACGCCGCCCGCCAGCGCCGGCCCCGACACCATGCCCAGCGTCTGCAGCGTCGTGCTCACGGTCACGGCGTTCGCGAACGTCTCCGGCCGGACGATGGCGGGCAGCAGCGCCGACCGCGCCGGTCCCTCGAAGGACGAGGCGAGCCCTATGACCAGCACCAGCCCGAAGATGATCTCGATGCGCTGCCAGCCGCCGAAGGTCGCCGCCGCCAGCACCGCGGCGCAGGTCAGCGGCACGCACTGGGCGATGACGATGATGTTGCGCCGGTTGTAGGTATCGGCCGCGGCGCCGCCGATGAGGCTCATGCCCAGCGCCGGCAGGAAGCGCACCAGCCCGAGCACGCCGAGGCTCAGCTCGGAGTCCGAGATGGCCCACACCTGCCAGGCCAGCGCCGCCTGCAGCAGCGACGAGCCCGTCACGGAGAGCACGCGGCTGAGAGTAAAGAGGACGAAGCTGCGCTGTCGCAGCGCGGCGAGG
>DATBWN010000266.1:0-5759 GCA_036514755.1 Dehalococcoidia bacterium
TTGGTGCAGACCCAGGCCTTGAAGTGGATGGCGGCGCCCTGGCTGCCGAAGTCGGAGAGCGGGACGAGGTCGCCGGTCTTGCACTTTTGACACTTCGGAAAGCTGGAAAAGTCCAACGCACCCTCCCGCGCCCCGTGAGCTAAATCGGCGCGAGTATAGCAGCGTTGCAGAGCCGTTACAAATGGGAGATGGGCCTCGCCTGAGGCTGCGCGTCCCTCGGCCCTTCGGCCAGCCTCAGGGCCTTCGGTCTGCTCCGCCCTCGAATAAGTTGGGCTTGGGGGGACACCCCCCATGCCCCCCGTCAGGAGGCTCTGCCCCCTGTACCCCCGCTTGCAGCAGAGGCCACTAACGCACCGCCGCGGGCGCCGGCACGCCGAGGAAGCGGAAGCAGTTGTTCCAGGTGATGTCGTCGTGCACGGATTGAGGCAGGCGGAGGGAGCGCAGCGTCTTGTCGGCTGGCTCCTCCGGCGGCTGGTATGGGTAGTCGGTGCCCACAAGCACCTGGGACGCGCCCATTATGTCGATTAGGTAGCGGGTGGCGCGCCGGTCGAAGAGGAGGGTGTCGTAGTAGAAGCGCCGCGCCAGCTCGGCAGGCGACTCGGGCATCGCCTGGCGCAGCTGGGCGCCGCGCTCGGCGGCGGGCGGCTCCTCGTTCCAGGTGCCTGACCAGCCGTTGTGGTAGCGGGGCAGCATGAAGGGGAAGCTGCCGCCGCCGTGGCTCCAGGCGATGCGCAGGTTGGGGCACCTCGCCGCCGTGCCGCCGCCGATGAAGGAGGCGATAGAGAGCGCCGTGTCCGTCGGGAAGCCGATGGCGTTCATCTGGGCCGCGCTGATGCGGTCGGCGACTGTGGGGTGAAGGGCGTGGACGAACACGGCGAGGCCCTGGCGCTCCGCCTCCCCGAAGAAGTCGCGGAAGCGCTCCTCGCCCAGCGACTTGCCGAGGACGTTTGAGCCGATCTCGACGCCGGCGAGGCCCAGCTGCTTGACGCTAGCCAGCTCCTTCGTGGCGAGGTCAGGCTCCTGGAGGGGGACGGCGCCGAGGCCGAAGAAGCGCGCCGGCGCCGCCTCGCAGAGGCCGGCGATGAACTCGTTGAGGTGGCGGCACATGTCGACGCCGTCCCTGGGCGTGAACCAGTAGGAGAGGAGCTCGGGCATGGGGGAGATCGCCTCGGCGTCGGCGCCGTGGGCATCCATGTCGGCGAGGCGGCGCTCCGCGTTCCAGTTGCCGCTGTGGATGGTGCGGAAGTTGCGCCCCTCGATCATGACGTTGGCGCGGCCGGGCTCAGTGTGGTCCATGCGGGGCCAGCGGGCGGCGCTATCGCGGCCGGCGGCGGGCGGGAAGTGCTCCGGGACGACGTGGGCGTGCATGTCGATGAGCATGTCAGGCTCCTCCCTTAAGAGCTGAACGCCGGGCCCTCAACCTGTCTGCGAGGCCCTTCGAAGAAGGGCCGTGGCAATCTTGGACGGGGCGTCAAAGATTGCTTCGCTTCGCTCGCAATGACAGTCGTATCCCTACCTGGTCCTCGCCCACTACAGCTTCGGCGCCTCTATGCCGAGGTAGCGGAAGCAGTTGTTCCAGGTGATGTCCTCCTGGACAGCAGGGTCGAGGCCCATGGAGAGCAGCGTCCTGCCGGCCGGCATCTCGCGCTGCATGGCCGGGAAGTCGGTGCCGATGAGCAGCTGCTTTGGGCCGATGAAGTCGATGAGGAAGCGCAGGGCGCGGCGGTCGAAAACCAGGCTGTCGTAGTAGAAGCGGCGGGCGTACTCAGTGGGCGAAAGCGGCGCGCGGCCGGGGCGCTGGAGCATCGGCGAGCCCTCGGCCGGCGGCTCTTCGTTCCAGGTACCGGACCAGAAGTAGTTAGCGCGCGGCAGCATCAGCGCCAGGCCGCCCGCGCCGTGGCTGAGGGCGATGCGCAGGTTGGGGCACTTCTCGAAGATGCCGCTGGCGATGAGCGAGGCCCCGGCGATGCCGATCTCCGCGGCCATGCCGAAGCCGCCCATCGCTGCGGGCGGCATCCGATCGGCGAAGGTGGGGCCAAGAGAGTGCACGAAGATGCAGAGGCCCTGCCGCTCCGCCTCCTGGAAGAAGCCAAGGAAGCGCTCGTCCCCCGGCGAGACGCCGAGGATGTTGGAGGCGATCTCGACGCCGAACAGGCCCATCTGCTTGACGTTCGCCAGCTCCTTGGCCGCGGCGTCCGGGTCCTGCAGCGGCAGGTTGCCGAGGCCGTAGAAGCGACGCCGGTCCGTCTCGCAGAGGCGGACGACGAACTCGTTGGTGACGCGGCAGAGGTCGATGGCGTCCTGGATCGGATAGGTGTAGTTGAGCAGCGTCGGCATCGGCGAGACCAGCTCCGCGTCGACCTTGTTCGCCTCCATGGCGCGCAGGCGCGCCTCGACGCTGTAGTAGAACTCGGTAGCGGGGAAGCCACGCGGCCCGCCCATGACCAGCGTCTTCATGTTGGGCGCGTCTGCCGCCTCCCAGCGCGGCCACCGCTCGGCGCTCTCGCGGTTACCGGCCGGCGGGAAGCTGTCGGGGAGTACGTGGGCGTGCATGTCGATCAGCATGTCAGGCTCCTCCAGCGCTGGCGGTGCGGGCGGCGGGGCCATTATACGCAGGGCGGGCCGAAGGCGCACCGGCACGCCGGATGCGGCGGCGACACGCCGGCCTGACCTGGGTCAGGCGAAGGATGGGGCAGGGCGGGCGGGGAGCTCAGCCTTGCTTGCGAGGCCGGCCGCGGCGCGTAAGGCGGCGGAAATAGACGTGGCCGTTGGCGTCCCAGATGTCGAGGTCGATGCCGACGCGAGAGGAGGCGCGGCGTAGACGTACCTTTACGCTGCGAACATTCTCGCTCGGTTCGAGCTCCAGGTCGCCCACCTCACCGGTGTCGATTCGGCGCACGAAGTCGTCGTATTTCTGCTGCTGCTCGCGCACGGCGCGGGACGAACGAGAAGGCAACGGCGCCTCGTTGGGTTTGCGTACGTGTAGAAGCGGCATAATCTCGATTCTCCTCCCTCCGGAAAGACGGGCGCGTCCTTCCCTACGGTATGTGATCTTAGGCAATCGAATGGGTTTAGGCAATGCGGCCCGAGATTCCGCCGACGAAGCGCGCAAATCCGGGACGTTTGCGGGCCGAGATTCGGGCCGTGGCCGGAGGCGGCCCCGTTTGATAGACTCGCAGCAGGAGAGGTGCTGGAGAGGCCGAACAGGCGCGCCTGGAAAGCGCGTAGTCCCATTACGGGGCTCGTGGGTTCGAATCCCACCCTCTCCGCCAGTACACTGCCGATTCTCTACGCCAGCCTGAAGGCTGGCGCATCTTGTCTGAGGATGGATCGCCCGCAGTGATATCGATGGGCCGGCAGGTCTGAGGACCTGCAGCTACGCGCCCTGGGCGCGGTGCGTGGCCTCGTCGAAGCGGCGCTGCATCTCCGCCTCCTTCTCGCCGGCAGCCTCCCGCCCCACACGCATCGCCTGGCTCGCCTGGCGCCGCAGCGCCTCGACGACGCCGCCCGCAGGCCCACCAGTCTCCGGCTGCCCCTTTTCCTCGCGCTCCGCGAGCGAGATGAAGGACGCGACGGCCGCGCCAACGAGGAAGCCGAGGAGCAACCCGAGGCGCCCCACGCTACTTCGCCTGCCTGCGCTTGTTGAAGCCGGCGAGGACGCCCAGGCCCTTGCGGACGCCGGCCACGGCGCCGTAGGTGCGGACGATCGGGGCGACGGCGGTCTTGCCGACGAACTCGGCGGTGCCGCGCACGGTGTCGGCGGCGCCGCGCACCGACGCCAGGGCCGGCTTTATCGACTCGTCCATCATCTCGCGCACCGCGTTGAGCAGTCCCTTGGCGCTGAAGCCGACGACGAGGGTGACGACGAGGCCGACGAGAAAGAAAAGGGCGGCGAGGATCCCGCAGACGATGATGACGACATCGCGCACATCGGCGAGGGAGAGGAGGACTGGCATCAGGCGACTCCTGAGGGCTGGGCGGGGCGGCGGGCCTGCCTATCCGGCAGGCAGGCGGCGCTCTGGGGCAGTATAGCAGCCGCGGCCTCCGCGTCGGCGGCCGTGCGGCTGATGATGCCGCCACCGAGCACGCGCTCGCCGTCGTAGATGACAGCGGCCTGACCGGGCGTGATCGCCCGCAACGGCCGGGCCAGCGCGACCTCGATCGCGTCGCCGCAGACGCGCACGATGGCCGGCGCCGCCGGGCTCTTGTAGCGCACCTTGACCATCGCCTCGAACGCGCGGGCGGGCGGGACGCCGGCGACCCAGCTCGGCTTCTCGGCCCAGAGCCGGCCTGCCAGCAGGTCTTCCTCCTCACCGATCGTGATCAGGTCAAGCTCCGGATCGATCGCGGTGACGAATCGCTTGCCGCCGAAGGCGCCGACCCCCTTGCGCTGGCCGATGGTGTAGCCGCCAACGCCCGCGTGCTCGCCGACGACGGCGCCGGTCCGGTCGACGACGGCGCCAGGCCGCTCGGGAAGGCGCTCGGCGAGGAAGGCGCGGTAGTCGTTGCCGGGCACGAAGCAGATCTCGGCGCTGTCGGGCTTGTCGTGCAGAGGCAGGCCCATCTCGAGCGCGAGGCGCCGGACCTCAGGCTTCGGGTGGTCGCCGATGGGGAAGAGGAGGCGCGACAGCTCGGCCTGGCCAAGCGTGTAGAGGACGTAGGACTGGTCCTTGGCGTCGTTGGCGGCGCGCAGGAGGTGGAAGCCGGCCTCGTCCTGCTCTATACGGGCGTAGTGGCCGGTCGCGAGGTAGTCGGCGTCGAGGGCGCGGGCGTAGTCGAGGAGGGCGCGGAACTTGACGTGCTCGTTGCAGGCAAGGCAGGGGTTGGGCGTGCGGCCGCGTTCGTACTCATTCACGAAGTAATCGACGACCTTGCGGCCGAACTCCTCTTCGAGGTTCAGAACGTAGTGCGCGATGCCGAGGACGTCGGCGGCGGCACGGGCGTCGTCTATGTCCTCGACGCCGCAGCAGCGCTTCTGGTGCAGGCGGCCCTCGGCGTCGTCGCGCGACCAGAGGCGCATGGTGATGCCGACGACCTCGTAGCCCTGGCGGAGGAGGAGGCCGGCGGCGACGGCGGAGTCGACGCCGCCGCTCATCGCGACGATGACGCGCTGGTTCTTCACAGACCTATCTTAGTGGACGGTGCGACGGCGGGCGAAAGTAGGGGTGTCCCTGTCATTCTGAGCCCTTCGGCTTCGCTCAGGATGAACTCCGCGAAGAATCTAGGCCCGACTCGAACCGCGGCCTGGATTCGCTAGATTCCTCGCTGTGCTCGGAATGACGCTGTTGCTATTATGATCGCGGTGACGCAGACCCAGATCGAACCGGCGGAGCTAGCGCGACGCATCGTCGACCTCCTCGCGGAGCGCCAGGCAGAAGACGTAGTCCTCCTCGACATCAGCCAGGTCGCGACCTTCACCGACTTCTTCGTCATCGCCACCGCCCAGAACGTCCGCCACGTGAATGCGCTGATCGACGCCTTCGACAAGGACCTGGCGCGCGAGGGGGGAAACGCCCTGCGCCGCGAGGGCGCGGCGGACTCGGGCTGGGTGCTCGTCGACTTCGGCCCCGTGGTCGTCCACGTCTTCACGGCGGCGGACCGCGCCTACTACAACCTGGAAGGCCTCTGGGGCCGCGCCGGCGTGGCCGCCGTGCGGTTCCAGTAGCGCCCGACACAGGCGTGGGAGGCTCAGATCGAAGGGTGAGAGCGGTCCCCTTCTTGCTCGTGTGGGTCGTCGTGTTGCTCGCCGCCTGCGGCGG
>DATBWN010000267.1:0-14064 GCA_036514755.1 Dehalococcoidia bacterium
CCTTCGCCGACCGCACGCAGGAGCACCTGGGCGAGAGCGACCGCGGCGTCATTTCGATCCGCCGGCGCTTCCTGGACGACATCAAGCTCATCGCCGACGGCGGCGAGCCGAAGGCGCTGGTGCGCGACCCGGAGCTGAACAGGTGCGTGCCGCTGCCGATCATCGGCCGCGAGCGGCTGAAGGGCGAGGGCCCGCGGGACACGCGCTTCGGCCCCGGCCAGGCGCCGCCGCAAGTCGAGGGCTTTCGCTTCCTCTACGGCCAGCCGCCGGAGGTCACCAGGGCCTACGAAGAGGCCATGGGGCTACGATAGCCAGCCCAGGCTCCGCCGGCGCCTCGTCACCGGCCTGGCGCTCGCAGCCCTCCTCGGCCGCCAGCCGCGCTGAGGCCGCGCCGTCGCGTCTTGTGCGAGAATAGGGGCGTCTTCTAGAGAAGGAGCCCCTGCATGTCCGACATCGACTGGGATGCCGTCGCCGCCGAGGCGGTCGACATCCTCCAGCGCTACCTGCGCCTGGACACGACGAACCCGCCCGGCAACGAGGAGCGCGCCGCCGACTTCCTCGCCGAGATCCTCGCCGCCGAGGGCATCCCCTCCCGGAAGCTGGTCTCGGCGCCGGGCCGCGCCAACCTCGTCGCTACCCTGCCGGGCGAGGACGGCGAGAAGCCCCTCGTCCTCCTGAATCACGTCGACGTCGTGCCGGCCGAGGCGGACCAGTGGCAGGTGGCGCCCTTTTCCGGCGTCATCAAGGACGGCTTCGTCTGGGGCCGCGGCGCCATCGACATGAAGGGCATGGGCGTCCTCGAGCTGGCCACCGTGCTGACGCTGAAGCGCCGCGGCGTGCGCCTGCGCCGGCCCGTGCGCCTCCTCGCCGTCGCGGACGAAGAGGCGGGCAGCGACTTCGGCGTCGAGTGGCTGGCGCGCGAGCACCCGGACGTCATCGACGCCTCCTTCGTCATCGACGAGGTCGGCTACGGCGCCGAGAGCTATCTGGGTGTGGAGCGGCCGCTCTTCGGGATCACGATGGCGGAGAAGAGCCCCCTGTGGCTCAAGCTGCGCGCCACCGGCCGGCCGGGCCACGGCTCCGCCCCAAACGACGACAACGTCCTCGACCGCATGGTGCGGGCGATGCAGCGCGTCCAGAACTGGGAGCGGCCCGCCGTCCTGACGCCGCCCGTCGCCGACTCGCTGCGCGCCTTCTGCGCCGAGGGCTACATCGACCTCGACCCGGACAAGACGCCGCCGGCGGAGATCGCCGAGCGCTACCGGCCGCTGCGCTCCCTCCTCACGAACACCGTCAGCGCCACGGGGCTACACTCCGGCATGAAGCACAACGTCATCCCGGCCACGGCCTACGCGACGCTCGACTGCCGTCTGGTGCCCGGCTACGAGCACGAGCGCTTCATCAAGGAGATAGCGCGCGTCATCGACGACCCGAAGGTCGAGATCGAGACCGTCTTCGCCGCCGAGAGCCCGTCGACGTCGCCGGACACGGAGCTGCACGCGGCGATCCACGCCGTCTGCAGCGCCGTCCTGCCGGAGGCCGCCGTCGTGCCGAAGGTGAGCGCCGGCTTCACCGACTCACGCACCTTTCGCAGGCGGGGCGTGCCGGCCTACGGCTTCGTGCCGATGCTCCTGAGCAACGCTGAGCAGGGCGGCATCCACGGCAACGACGAGCGCGTCTCCCTCAAGAACCTGCGCCTCGGCGTCGAGGTCCTCTACAAGGTCGTCGAGCGCGTCTGCGCGGCGTAAAGGCCGATGATTCCTATGTGAAGCTGAAGCTCGCCCTGCTATTCGGCCTCGCTCTCGCTGCCTGTCCGCTCCCGGGTGGCAGCGCCGCCGCCAGCCAGAAGAGCAACGGCCTCATCGTCTTCGTCCGATACCCGTTCCATCCTTCGCCAGGCTCCCCCAGCTCGCACGACATCCACGTCCTCGACCCCAGGAGCGGCGGGGAGCTGCAGCTCACGCATTCGGGAACGGCCTCGCGTCCTGCCTGGTCGCCCGATGGCAGGAAGATAGCATTCCTGGAGGGCGGGGGCGCGAGCTTCAGCCTGTACGTGATGAACGCAGACGGCACCAACCAGCGGGCTCTGCTCACGAGTCCTGATAGCCTGGGCCGCATCGTCTGGTCACCGGACTCGTCCAAGATCGCGTTCGACCTGAGCCTGAAGCAGGAGATCTACGTCATCAACGCAGATGGCACGAGCAAGAGGAAGCTGACCGGCAACGCCGGTGGAGTCGAACCGGTCTGGGCCCCGGACGGCAAGAAGATCGCCTTCCGCCGCGAGAGCTGCGGACTCTTCGTGATGAACGCGGACGGATCGCGGGTAAGGCGGGTGAGCGATCGCTGTCTGAGCGACGTGGCGTGGTCGCCTGACGGCCAGCAGATCGCCTACATCGGAGTCGAGGACGATGAGTATCAACTCTTCCTCGTCGAACCGGACGGCTCCGACAGGCGCCGGATCGTGTTGCCCAGCGTGCCGGAGGCGTGGCTACGCCCCGTCTGGTTACCCGATAGCACCATGCTCGCGCTGGAGAACACCGCCGCCGTCTTTGTCGTCGCTGTGGACGGTACGAGCCTCCGCCAGATTTCGGTCGGGGGAGCCGGCCACGCCGTTTGGTCGCCGGACGGGATGAAGATCGCCTATGTCAGCGCGCACGAAGATGAGCGGGGCGATGCGGTGGGCTCTGAACTCCACGTCGTGAACCCAGACGGCTCCGGCGACGTAGTGCTCACCAGGAGCCCGTACGCCATCTGGGAGATCGACTGGCAGCGCCTGCCGGAAGGAGGCCTCGTTCCGGAGCCGCCTTCTCCAGCCGAGGCGACGATGCCGCCGGAGCAGGCGCCGGGAGCCCCAGCCGGCCCGCCGCGCACAGGAGACGCCGGACTGGCAGCACCTCCTCGTCACGGGCAGGGCGTGCCGTTGGCGGCCTTGGCGCTACTCACGACGCTGCCGGTCGTCGGCGTGGGCGTCTATCACCGCCGAAAGCGACGAGAGCGACCTTTACCCTAAACGACCGCCTCCGTATAGTGGCCTCGGCATGACCAGCTTCTCCGGCGCCGCCAAGCGCACCGAGGCCACCGTAGAAGTCAGACAGCTCCTCGAGGGCCTCGTGCCCGGCGAGGGCGACCTGCTGGAGGCGCTGCACCGCATCCAGCATCGCTACGGCTACGTGCCCCGGGCAGCCATCCCGGCCGTCGCCCAGCACCTGCGCCTGCCGGAGTCGCGCGTGTACGGCGCCGTCACCTTCTACTCCGAGTTCCGCCAGACGCCGCCGCCGGAGACGCTCATCTCCTGGTGCAGCGGCCCCGCCTGCTACATCAAGGGCGGCGAGGGCATCCGGCTCGTCCTCGAGAAGCTGCTGGGCTGCGCTCTAGGCGAGAACACGCCCGACAACCGCCTCGGCCTGCACGTCGGCCAGTGCAACGGCACCTGCGACAACGCGCCCCAGGTGTGGGTGGACGGCCGCGTCGTCGGGCCGCTGACCGCCGCGGGGACCGTCGAGCTCGTGAAGGGGCTGAAGGGCGCCGCTGGCCGCGGCCGGCGAAGGAGGCCTGCGGGATGAATCCCGCAGCTAATCCCGAAGCCGAGGGTTTCAACCCTCGGGGGTGCAGTCTCTAGATGCCAAGCTACGCTGATCTCCTAGCCCAGGCCGAGCCGGCGCGACGCCGCATCGAGGCGCTGGACCGGCCGCGCATCGCCGTCGGCGTCGACACGTCGAGCGTCGCCGCCGGCGCCCGCGAGACGCTAGCCGCCATCCGCGAGGCGGTCTCGCAGCGCGGTCTCGACGCCGACGTCGACCAGGTGGGCGGCAACGGCCTCTCCTTCGCCAACCCGGTGGTCGAGGTCGCGAAGGCTCCCGGCAGCCGCGTCCTCTACCAGAACGTGCGCGCCGAGGACGCCGCCGAGTTCGTCGATGCGGCCTTGGTCCGCGGCGAGGTCGACAACCGCTGGCTATT
The DNA here is from genome assembly GCA_036514755.1 of Dehalococcoidia bacterium. Lineage (GTDB taxonomy): Bacteria > Chloroflexota > Dehalococcoidia > DSTF01 > WHTK01 > WHTK01. The sequence goes on from DATBWN010000267.1 coordinate 3,958, forward strand.
GGGGGCCCTCGCAGGCGCGGAGGGCGTCAAGCGCATGGACGATCACGCCTGGTGGTCGATCCAGAAGCGCCGCCTGATGCAGGACATGGGCGTCATCGACCCGGAGGACATCGACCAGGCCATCGCGCGCGGCGCCTACAGCGGCCTGGAGCGCGCCCTCGGCATGACGCAGGAGGAGGTCATCGCCGAGGTCACGAGCTCGCGACTGCGCGGCCGCAGCGGCTCAGACTTCCCGACCGGCCGCAAGTGGGACTTCCTCCGCACGTCGACGACGACGCCGAAGGCGATGGTCTGCAACGCCGACGAGGGCGACCCCGGCGCCTGGGTCAACCGCATGACGCTGGAGAACGACCCGCACGCCCTCATCGAGGGCATGATCATCGGCGGCTGGGCAAGCGGCGCCGACCGCGGCTACGTCTACATCCGCGAGGAGTATCCGCTGGCCTACGAGCGCGTCGTCAAGGCCGTCGAGCAGGCGTATGAGCGCGGCCTTTTGGGCGAGGACGTGCTCGGCCGCGGCTTCCGCTTCGACATGAAGGTCGTGCGCGGCGCCGGCAGCTACGTCTGCGGCGAGGAGTCGGGCCTCATCGCCTCGATCGAGGACGGGCGCGGCATGCCGAAGATCCGGCCGCCCTTCCCGGCCGCGGCGGGCGTCTTCGGCCAGGGGAGCAACGTCAACAACGTCGAGAGCTACCACTCCGCCGCCTGGCTCCTGCGCAACGGCCTCGAGGCGTACCTCGATCCGGACACCGGCCGCAACGCCGGCACGATGATGTTCACGCTCTCCGGCCACGTCCAGCGCGTAGGCTGCTTCGAGCTGCCCATGGACGCGACCGTCCGCCAGGCCTACGAGGTCTGCGCCGGTGGGCCGCCGCCCGGCCGGCGCTTCAAGGCGCTCCAGCCCGGCGGCCCTCTGCTCGGCATCATGCCGGAGTTCGCCCTCGACCTGCCGCTGGAGCCGGAGGCGTTCAAGGAGCGCGGCATGGCCGCCATGGGCGGCGGCGGCCTCGTCTTCCTGGACGACTCCGCCTGCATCGTCGACCTCTGCTCCCAGTTCGAGTGGTTCCTGGAGGACGAGTCCTGCGGCCGCTGCACTACCTGCCACGGCGGTACCCAGCGCATGGTCGAGATACTGCGCCGCATCCAGCGCGGCGGCGGCCGCGAGTCCGACGCCGGCAAGCTGCGCCTGCTCGCCGACACGCTGCGCTACTCGAACTGCATCCACGGCCAGGCGGCGCCCGCCGTCGTCGTCAACGCGCTGACCTGGTTCGCGGACGAGTATCAGGAGCACGTCCTCCAGCGCCGCTGCCGCGCCAAGACCTGCAAAGGCCTGATCCGCTACGAGGCCGACCGCACCGCGGCCTCGCGCCCTCAGCACGCCGAGGCCCTTGCGAGGGCGAACGAGCTCTGCCTCGCCGTCGCGGCCGGCGAAGCGAGCGAGGCCTGCCTCGACTGCCTCGTCTGCCGCGAGCTGCTGCCAGACGTCGTGCGCGTTGTCGACGCTTTCGACGTTGGCGTCGGCGCGGCGCCGGAGCCCGTCTCCGTCCAGCCGGCAGAGCGCTAGGCGCCGCTCTCCTACGCTGACGTCGCCGGCCCGATCGCTTAGACTAGGGCAGATGTTCGGACAGTGCCCCGTCGTTCGAGCGGCGCGCTGGCCTAGATTGACGCCGATGTCGATTGCGCCTTTGCCCGTTTGCCCGTTTGCCCGATTGCCCGGGGGCGAGGCTGGGTGGGGATGACCACGCCCATCCGCCGCCAGTACCTGGAGATCAAGCGCCGCTTCCCCCAGGCGATCGTCTTCTTCCGCCTCGGCGACTTCTACGAGACGTTCGACGACGACGCGAAGCTGGTGGCGCGCGAGCTGGAGATCACCCTCACCTCCAAGCCCATGGGCAAAAACCTGCGTGTGCCGCTGGCCGGCGTGCCGCATCACTCGCTGCAGGCCCACCTGAAGAAGCTGGTCAGCCGCGGCTACAAGGTCGCGATCTGCGAGCAGCTCGAGGACCCGCGCAAGGCCAAGGGCCTCGTCGACCGAGACGTCGTGCGCGTCGTCACGCCGGGCACGGTGGTCGAGGAGGCGCTGCTCAGCGCCGCCGCGAACAACTACCTGGTCGCGGTCGCGCCCGGCCCTCCGACGTACGGCCTCGCCTACGTCGACATAACGACAGGCGAGTTCGCCGCCGCCGAGGCCTCGGACGCCGACCTCGCCGTCGAGCTGGCGCGCCTGGCGCCGGCCGAGGTCCTCCTGCCGGAGGGCGCCGACCTGCCGGTCCTTCCCTGGAAGGACGACGCGCCCCAGACGCCGCTCGATGGGCGCTTCTTCCAGCCGGACGAGGCGGAGGCGCGCCTGCGGGAGCACTTCCGCGTCGCCTCGGTCGAAGGGCTGGGCCTGCGCGGCCTGTCCCTGGCGACGGCGGCCGCCGGCGCCGTCCTCGCCTACCTGGCGGTGAACCAGCGCGCCGCCCTGGCCAACGTCAAGGACCTGCGCGTCTACAGCCCGTCCCGCTTCTTAGTCCTGGACGGGAGCGCGCGGCGCCACCTGGAGCTCTTCGCCTCGCTGCGCGAGGGCGGCCGCCGCGGCTCGCTCATCGACGCCGTCGACGCGACACGCACGGCGATGGGCGCGCGCCTCCTCGCCCGCTGGCTGGGCCAGCCCCTGCTCGACGTGAAGGAGATAGACGAACGCCTCGACCGCGTGGAGCGCTTCTTCGCCGACGCCATCCGTCGCGCCCGCACGCGCGACTGCCTCGGCGGCCTGCCGGACGTCGAGCGCATCGTCGGCCGCGTCCTCGCCGGCGTCGCGACGCCGCGCGACCTGGCGGCGCTGCGCCGCGGCCTCGCCGTCTACCCAGGCCTGCTGGCGGCCGCAGAAGAGGCGGGCGACGAGGGCGGCCTCGCGGTCGCTCGGGAGGCGAATGCCCTGCTCGAAGCCGGCATCGCCGACGACCCGGCGCCGGCGGTGGGCGAAGGCGGCGTCATCCGGCCCGGCTTCTCGGCCGAGCTGGACGCGGCGCGCGCCCTCACCGGTGACGCCCGCCGCGCCCTGGCCGAGCTGGAGGCGGCGGAGCGCGAGCGCACCGGCATCCGCTCCCTGCGCGTCGCCTACAACCGCGTCTTCGGCTACTACATAGAGGTCAGCAAGTCGAACCTCGGCCTGGTGCCGGCGGACTTCCAGCGCCGTCAGACGCTCGTCGGCGCCGAGCGCTTCGTTACGCCGCGGCTGCGCGAACTGGAGGAGCGCATCGTCGGCGCGCGCGAGGCCATCGGCGAGCTGGAGGCGGCGCTCTTCCGCCAGGTCTGCAGCCAGCTGGCCGCGCGCGGCGAGGAGCTGCAGCGCGTCGCCCAGACGATGGCGCAGGTCGACGTCTTCAGCGCCCTGGCGGAGACGGCGGCGCGCAACGGCTACGTCCGGCCCAAGGTCGACGACGGCCAGCGCGTCGTAATCCGCGACGGCCGCCACGCCGTGGTCGAGCGGGCGCTGGGCGAGGGCCGGTTCGTGCCCAACGATACGGACCTCGACTGCGACGACGCCCAGATCGTCGTCCTCACGGGGCCGAACATGGCCGGCAAGTCTACCTACCTGCGCCAGGTGGCGCTCATCGTCCTCCTCGCCCAGGCCGGCAGCTTCGTGCCGGCGGCCAGCGCTCAGGTCGGCGTCGTCGACCGCGTCTTCACGCGCATCGGCGCCCAAGACGACGTCAGCCGCGGCGAGTCGACGTTCATGGTCGAAATGCTGGAGACGGCGGCCATCCTGCGCGGCGCCACGCGCCGCTCCCTCGTCCTCTTCGACGAGGTGGGGCGCGGCACCAGCACCTACGACGGCCTCGCCATTGCCCGCGCCGTCGTCGAGCACCTTCACGCGCGGCCGGAGCGCGCCGCGAAGACGCTCTTCGCCACCCACTACCACGAGATGACGCAGCTGGCGCAGACGCTGCCGCGCGTGCGCAACTACAGCGTCGCCGTGACGGAGCAGGAGGGCAGTGTCGTCTTCCTCCATCGCATCGTCCCCGGCGGCGCCGACCGCTCCTACGGCATTCATGTCGCCGAGCTGGCGGGGATGCCGGCGCCGGTCATCGAGCGGGCGCGGGAGGTGCTGCGCTCGCTGGAGGAGGCGGCGCGAAACGGCGCCGGCCGGCGGCGGGCGACGGCGCCGCAGCTGCCGCTCATCGCGCAGGCGTCGGCGTCGGAGGTGGAGGCGGCGCTGGCGGCACTCGAGCCGGACGCGCTGACGCCGCTGCAGGCGCTGACGAAGCTCTACGAGCTGAAGGCGAAGCTGGGAGAGCCAGAGTAGGCAACGGATTAGTAGCGGATCAGTGGAACCCTTCTTCACCAATGCGCTTATCCGTTCCCCTATCCTTCTATGGGGTAATCGTGCGCCGGTAGCTCTCAAGTACCAGTCAAATACAAACTTAGTCTGTTCGTCTCACGAATTCCCGGATGGCTTCGATGACGACAGGTTCTGGATCGCGAATGAGCGCCGGATGATCCGAGTTTGGGGCAATTAAGAGCTTGGCCTGAGGGCAGGCCCGGAGTTGATCCCGAACGGCGTCATCCGTCAAGTACGCTCGGCCGTCGATCCACGGCCGTTTGGCGTGAACTATGAGGACGGGACAACGGACCTGACCCAGCGCCGCCAACGTATCCGTACGTCCGGCTGATGCGAACGACTCTTCCAGTGCCGAGCGCAACTCCCGGCGACGATATGTGCCATCGGACAGAGGAGCTAAGCGGAAGCGGGCGAATCGCTGTAAGAGACGCTGCGCCTCGTCGGTGTATGGAATCTCCGGGCTCTGCATCTGCGCCAGGTAGGCGCTGAAGCCTGCAAATCGCGACTCCAGTGTTTCTCCCAATCGGGGAACGACCAGCGCCGCGGCGTTGTCCATGAACGCCCGGGTACCGATAACGCCATCGAGGAGAATCAAGCCTCGCGGAGCAAGCTGCGCCGCGAGCGCTGCCGCAATTGCTCCTCCCAAGGAAAACCCGAGTATGAAAGATGTTTCCAGACCGAGTGCGCTGAAAAGGTCGGTAATATCCTCAACGTGCTGACCAAGTTCGTACCCTGAAGGCGGCTTGTCGCTGAAGCCGTGGCCGCGAAGGTCGGGGGCAATAAAGCGAAACTCAGGAGAGAGGCGCTCAGCGAGAGCAGCCAGGCTGTGACCACTTCCAGCGGAGCCGTGTATAGCTAGAATCGGCGGCTCACCTCCGCGCCATTCGACGACGTGAAGAGTCACCTTGCGCAGTGGTACGGGGCCTTCGCGAGGAAGCACTCGGCCTGTACCTCGTTTCGACCCGTAGCGCTGGGAGATCGACGGCCTTGGCTCGGCTTGGAGCTCTTCGCGGACCATGCGCTCATAGCGCTCGAAAGCTGCTTTCGCCGCCTGCTTTTGGCCACAAGCTTCGTGCACTTCTATCAGCGCAACGTGAGCATCCTCGCAATACGGATCGACCGAGAGCAGCCGCTGAAGGTGCTCTACCGCCTCTTCGGCGCAGCCGGCACTCGACGCCCAGCCAGAAAAGGCCAGCGCTGCTTCACGGAAGTGGCGGCGAAGCTGGTCCTGGAGGCAGAATAGCCAGGTATCAAAGTCAAGGGATGCGGACACTGCAAGGCCCGCGCACATGTCGGCTCGGTAAAGACTGAGTATTGGGCTCGCCCAGGTTCCAGGGTCGTCGATCACGTCTTTCGAGCGCAGGAGGAACGTGGCGGCGTCTGTAGCCACGTCCAGGCTGATCAAGTCCCCGTCGACTCTCAGACAAGCGCTCACGCCGGGCGGAAGCTCGCGGCGAAGGTAATGCAGGTGCCATCGCAGGGCCGCTCTCGGATCATCCGCTTCGCCAAAGAGCAGGTTCGAAAGCTCGCTACGCGTCACCGGTCCGTCGGCCAGGGCGACGCGCGCCAGCAAAGCCCTGGCCTTTGGACGCAATTTGAGAGGCGCTAGCTCGCCGTTCAGCCTTACGGCGGTGGGTCCTAGGAAACACAACATTTCCGCTTCGTTCATGCGCAAACGTTTCCGCAAACGGCAGCTTCACTAGAATCTAGCACAACTGCACAGGGCAGCCATCACAGAGGACAGGAGCCAGCCATGTCGAAGTTCATCATCATCCTTCTGGTGACCCTAGCATCACTCGTCGTGAACCTGCCGACGCACGCGGCGCAGGGGGCGATCGACTTCCGGATACTGGTGCAGCAGCACGTCGACGCCCTTAATCGGGGAGACGTGGCCGGCGTCATGGCTACCTTTAGTGACGACGCCGTCGTCTCCAACGTGGGTCTCTGCGCCGCCAATCCCTGCGTTGGGAAGGCGGCAATTCAAAGAGAGATCGAACGCCGGGTAAATATCCATGTTCAATTCACAATCACGAGTCTTCAGGAGTCGAACGGCACTGGCGTGGGGCGAGCGGAGATCGCAGCAGACAACGTCCGCGCCTGTGGAGTGCAACGAATCGTCGCAAGTTTCAACGTTGACGTGAAGGGCGACAAGATTACGTCATTCCCTGTACGGTTTGACGCCTCAGATCCGCAGACGGCGGCTTTCCTTGCCTGCGTAGCAGCCCCGGCTCCCTCTATCGCCCCGCCCCGGACAGGCGATGCCGGTCTCTTGAACAGTACCGGCTCAAGCTTTGCGGTCCCCTGGGCGTACGGATTAGTCCTGGCGAGTTTGACAGTGGCTGGCTTTCTGTCAGCGCTCTATCGCCGAATGAGGTAGACGAAGGGCGCTGCCAGCCCCTGTAGCTCCGCAGTCTGTGGGCATCCGACTGGCAGCGCGCGTCTACCATTCCGCATCGGCGTCCGCCCATACGTCATTACGTTAGCCATAGGCATGGCCTGCCTCAGACGCCGGTGGAGACGCCGATGAGCTTGCCGAGGCCGAAGGTCACCGCCGCCGCGACGGCGCCGATGATCAGCTGGCGGCCGCCGCTGAACAGCACGCCGCGGCCCGTGAACAGTGAGATGAGGGCGCCGACGCTGAACAGGGCCAGGCCGCTGATCGCCAGGCTGACCACGACCAGCGGCGTCGAGGCGCCGAAGAAGTAGGGCAGCACTGGCAGCACGGCGCCGAGGGCGAAGGCGAAGAAGGAGCCGATGGCGGCGCCCCAGGGTGAGCCGAGCTCTCGCGGGTCAAGGCCGAGCTCCTCGCGCACCAGCGTGTCCAGGGCGATCTCCGGGTCCTCCGTCAGGCGGCTGGCCAGGCGGTCGGCCTCGTCCTTGGCCAGGCCCTTGGCGCGGTAGATGAGGGCAAGCTCTGCCACCTCCTCCTCCGGCGTCACGGCCAACTCCGCCGCCTCCAGCTCGATCTGGCGCTCGAAGAGCTCGCGCTGCGCCTTCATGGAGACGTACTCGCCGGCGGCCATTGACGAGGCGCCGGCGAGCAGGCCGGCCAGGCCGGCCAGGAGGACGAAGTCGGCGTTGGCGCTGGCGCCGGCGAAGCCCATGACCAGGCTGAGGTTGGAGACGAGGCCGTCGCTGACGCCGAAGACGGCCGCGCGCAGGGTGCCGCCGCCGGCCGAGCGGTGCCAGCGCTCGCCGCGGGCGATGCCGCGCGAGAGCTCGCCCAGCGTGCGGGCGTGAGAGCGCTCCTCCGGCGCCAGGGCGGCGGTGCGCGCGTCCTGGGCGGCGTAGTCGGCCGTGCCGCTGATCTCGGTGCCGTGGAGCAGCGGGTAGACCGCTCCCGGCCCGCCGAGGCGGGCGAGAAGCTTCAGCAGCCGCGTCTTGAGGCTGAGGCGGTGCGCCGGCAGGGACACGCCCTGGCTGCGCAGGCCGCGCTCCATCACGGAGGCGTGGCGTGCCTCCGCCTCCGCCATCTCGCTCAGCAGAGAGGCGCGCCGGTCGTCCGCCTCGCGGGACGCCAGGAAGCGATAGAGGTCGGCGCTGTCCAGCTCGTTCTGGAGGTTCGCGAGCAGGAGCTCAGGTCTCGGTTTGGTGTCAGTAGCCATACATACATGCTAGGAAACAGACCGGCGCCAGTCCAGAGCAAGACGGCAGGTACAACCGCGCTTCCTCGGCCCCGCCTGTGCAGCGGCAGGCCGGCCGACGCGTGGCTGGCCTAAGGCGACCGCGAAGGCGCTAGAATAGCTCGACCTTGCCGATCCGAGTCCTCCCGCCCGAAGTCGCAAGCCGCATCGCCGCCGGCGAGGTCGTCGAGCGCCCGGCGTCCATCGTCAAAGAGCTGGTGGAGAATGCCCTCGACGCCGGCGCCGGCCGCGTCAGCGTCGAGGCGAACGAGGGCGGCGTCGCGCTCATCCGCGTCGTCGACGACGGCTGCGGCATCGAGCCGGAGGAGCTGGCGCTCGCCTTCGGCCGCCACGCGACGAGCAAGCTGGGCGCCGACGCCGACCTGGAGGCGATCGCGACGCTGGGCTTCCGCGGCGAGGCGCTGCCGAGCGTCGCCGCCGTCGCCGAGGTCGAGGCCGTCTCGCGGCCGCCGGACTCGCCGACGGCGGGCCGCGTGCGCCTGCGCTTCGGCGAGCTGATCGAGCAAGGGGCGAGCGGCGCCCCCGCCGGCACCTCGGTGACCGTGCGCGGCCTCTTCCGCCAGCAGCCGGCGCGACTCAAGTTCCTCCGCTCCCCGGGGGCCGAGGCGGCGCAGATCGCCAGCGTCGTCAGCCACTACGCCCTCGCCTATCCGGAGGTAGCGTTCTCGCTCCGGCTGGACGGCCGCGAGACCTTCGCCACGGCCGGCTCCGGCAGCCGGCGCGAGGCCGCCGCCGGCGTCTACGGCCCCGAGGTCGCCGCCGCGCTGCTCGAGGCGAGCGAGCAGGGCGAAGCCTACGCCGTCGAGGCGCTCTTCTCGCCCCCTCCTGTCTCGCGGGCCAGCCGCGGCTACATCACCGTCTTCATCAACCGGCGCTGGGTGCGCAGCCGCTCCCTGTCCTACGCCGTGGAGGAGGCGTACAGCGGCCTCCTGCAAACGGGGCGCTTCCCGATCGCCATCGTCGACCTGCGCCTGCCGCCCGGCGAGGTCGACGTCAACGTCCACCCGGCGAAGGCGGAGGTGCGCCTGCGCAACGAGCGCCAGGCCTTCGCCGTCGTCCAACGGCCGCTGCGGCGCGTCCTCGCCGGCCTGCCCGCCGCGACGGGCGAAGCTTTCGGCGGCTGGCCGCGCTCCTTCTCGCTGCCCACGGCCCAGCCCGCCGAGCCGCCCGCCCTCGTCCTCCGCGGCGAGCCGGTCCAGTCCGCCCTCCAGCCGTCGCCGACAGCGGGAATCGAGCCGGCCGCGGCGCAGCCGGCGTTGCCGGGACGCGTGCCGATCCTGCGGCCCCTGGGCCAAGCGGGCGCGACCTACGTCATCGCCGAGGGGCCGGCCGGCCTCTACCTCATCGACCAGCACGCCGCCCACGAGCGCGTCCTCTACGAGCGCTTCCTGGCGGCGGAGATGCAGCCGGCGCAGGCGACGCAGCCGCTGCTGGCGCCCGCGGCGCTGGAGCTGACGCCGGCGCAGCAGTCGCTCGTCGCCAGCCTGGCGCCGGCCCTCGAAGCGCACGGCTTCGCCGTCGAGCCCTTCGGGCCCGGGGGTCACGTGCTGCGGTCGGCACCCGCCGGCCTGCGAAGGGACGACCCTGCACGCGCCTTCGTCGAGCTGCTCGACCTGCTGACGCGCGAGGACGCGCCCGCCGACCCGCGCCTGCGCGTCGCCGCCTCGCTGGCCTGTCACGCCGCCGTGCGCGCCGGCCAGGCGCTGGCGGTGGAGGAGATGCGCGACCTCATCCGCCAGCTGGAGGCCTGCGAGCTGCCCCAGACCTGCCCGCACGGCCGGCCGACGATGCTCCACCTGAGCGCCGACGAGCTAGCGCGCCGCTTCAGCCGCAAGTAAGTCGCTTCGGCCCGAAGAAGGCCGTCAAGGCCTTTCGGCCTGCCCGACAGAAGCCGCCTGACGACGAGCAGGGCGAATGCCCTTAAAGCTCTGCGCCGCCCCTGACGACTATCCCTATGGAGGCCCGAGGGATGCGGGCCCGAACCCCCGCACCAGACTTCGGACAGGCTGCAGGGAAGCGGCCCTTCCGGCAGAAACGCGCTCCGAGCGCATCGGGGCGCTACGCCAGGAGGGCCGGCCACGAACCTCGGAACGCTCGGCCAGAAACTCGAAGAGCTCAGCCAGAAGGCGGGCCGGA
>DATBWN010000268.1:0-8139 GCA_036514755.1 Dehalococcoidia bacterium
AGCTGCTGCGGCATGGCCGGCGCCTTCGGCTTCGAGGCGGAGCACTACGACATCTCAAAGGCTATGGGGGCGCTGCGCCTCTTCCCGGCGGTCGAGGCGGCGCCGGAAGAGACCGCCATCGCCGTCACCGGCGTCTCCTGCCGCCAGCAGATCGGCCACTTCACGTCTCGGACGCCACGTCACGTGATCGAGTTGCTGGCCGAGGCGCTGAATTCTCCCTCTTGACGATTGACGTCTAGACGTCTACGCTCCTCTCGATGGTCAAACGTCGACCCGGAGAAATCCGTGACGCCATCCTCGATGTCCTCTCAACGAGTCGAGATGCGATGCCGGTCAGGGAAATCGAGCGGGAGGTCATCGAACGGGTAGACTCCACGTCGCCGTCGTCCGTTCGCTCCTACCTGCGTCTCAATACGCCAGATCTGTTCTTCAGGCCTAAGCGCGCCTTTTACATGCTAAAAGAGCAGGCGGCCTTCTATTCTCCAGACGCTTCCCATCCAGAGGAGACTGACTACCCTAAGTTTGAATTCGGCCACGCCACGTTGTTTCATGGAGACTGCTTCGACTGGCTGAGGGGACGACAGGCGAACAGCATCCATGCGGTCGTCACCGATCCGCCCTACGGCTTGGTGGAGTATTCGTCAGAACAGCAGAGGAAGTTGCGTGCAGGCAGAGGCGGCGTCTGGCGCTTACCACCATCATTCGACGGAGCAAGACGCTCACCGGTCCCACGATTCACCGTTTTGAAGAGCGCAGACCTCGAAGCTCTCCATGTCTTCTTCTCCTCGTGGGCACGTGTTCTAATACCGGCCCTCGTCCCGGGCGCTTCTGTCGTCGTGGCGAGCAACCCGTTAGTGTCCTACGTCGTGTCTGGTGCCCTCTCAAAAGCAGGACTCGAGCGCCGAGGAGAAATCGTGCGACTCGTCATGACCATGCGTGGTGGAGATCGCCCCAAGGCAGCTCATGAAGACTTCCCGGCCATTAGCGTGATGCCGCGATCGATGTGGGAACCGTGGCTGGTGTTCAGAAAGCCGCTGGAGGGGCGGGTTCAGGACAACCTGCGCAAATGGAAGACCGGCGGCTTCCGAAGGCCATCTCCCGACAAGCCTTTTGGCGACGTAATCGAGTCGTCACCCACAGGCAGACAGGAGCGATCCATCGCTCCTCACCCGACCCTGAAGCCCCAGGCATTCCTCCGGCAACTTGTTCGCGCCGCATTGCCTCTCGGTGAAGGCGTAATCCTTGACCCCTTTGCAGGCGCCGGTTCAACTCTGGCGGCGGCCGAGGCCGTCGGATATGAGAGCATCGGGATCGAGAAGGACAAGGACTACTTTAGCCTAGCCTGCTCAGCTCTTCCCAGGCTGGCTGCTCTCTGCGTCAAGTCCGGCTAACTGCGATAAATCCAATTCCGGCGCAAGAGCGCGATGCCTTCCTTATGTAGGGTGGCTGTCCGAGTCCCCAGCTCCCCTCGTGGATTTCGCCGGAAGTCGGCGACCGTCACCTGTCCTAGATAGACTTCCATGAATTGCATCGGTCGGCGATCCACCGCTGGCTCGGTCTCGCTGTCAACCGAATACACAAAGACACCCATCCACTGATCTCGTGCTCCGTGAGTATCAACTGCTCCGCCTCGGTTTCTCGTAGACTTGATTTCAACGCCCTGAGCACCAGCTAGCACCTTGTTATCTGGATACACTCCTCTGACGATCAGGTCCGGATGACCGTTATGTTGTCGGTTCTCTGTTAGCGACCGGGAATGCTTGGCCATGCTCGCCGTGAGCATGTCGGACAGGAATCCAGACATGATGGCAGGCCTTAGCATGTCATCGAGGCGCTCCAGACCTTTGCTGATCAGATCCGAGTTGACATCGAAGAAGAAATCGTAGACATCCTGCATCGCAATCTCGAAGTCCTTCAGCCGCATCTCGTAAGGAAGAATCGCGGCTGGATTGAACTTCGAAGTGTCTACAACATTGCCCCTGGTCGGCATCTTGATCCGCCGCTAAGACTATATACCGCCCGAAGCTAACGGTACGCCGTCAGGATGGCCATCGACGCCGCCACCCAGCCGACGATGGTCAGGATCAGCGGCACGTCCTTGAGGAGCACCTCTTCCGGGCTGCCGCCCTCGTCCCGCGTCAGCGTCAGGTAGAGGTAGCGGAAGATGCCGTACGCGACGAAGGGGATCGTCAGCATCATCGTGTGGTTGGAGGGCAGGTTCTCCGCCGTGAACGTGTAGAGCGCGTAGGCGATGACCGTCGAAGCCGTCACCATCGCCGTCATCTGGTCGACGAGCGCCGGCGTGTAGTGGTCGAGGGTGGCGCGGTGGTTGCCGGCGTTCTCCTGGAGGAGGGCGACCTCCGCCCGGCGCTTCGTGATCGCCAGGAAGAGCGCCCCCAGCGCCGTCACGACGTAGAGCCAGGGCGAGATCGGCACGTCGATGGCGTAGGCGCCGGCCATCGCCCGCAGGACGAAGCCGGCGGCGATGGCCATGACGTCGAGGATGACCTCGTGCTTGAGGACGAAGGAGTAGGCGAGCGTCGTGCCGACGTAGCCGAGGACGACGGCGCCCGTGCGCCAGTCGACGAGGAAGGCGATCGCAGTCCCCGCGGCGCCCAGGACAATCGCCCAGCCGACCGCGGCGCCCGGCGCCAGCAGCCCGGCGGCGATGGGGCGCTTGCTCTTGCGCGGGTGGAGCCGGTCGCTGGCGCGGTCGCGCACGTCGTTGACCAGGTAGTCGGCGCTCGAGACGAGGCAGAAGGCGCCCGCCGTCACGAGGGCACGCACGAGCATGTGGTCCCAGCTCGCCGGCTCGTCCGGCTGCCACTCCTGGTTGACGGAGAAGATGAACGCCATGAAGACGATGCCGTTCTTCGTCCACTGGCGCGGGCGCATGGAGCGCAGCACGTAGATGAGGTGGCGGAGCAGGGAGGCCGGCCGGGCCAGGGAGACAGCGCCGGCCGGGACGAGGGAGTCTTCAGCCATCGGAGTGATTATACCTGCCCTTCTGGCTTCCTTCCCTGGCCGCTTCGATGTCATTCTGAGCGAAGCGAAGAATCTCCCGCCGCTTCCTCCCGACCGACCTAGTCCCCAGGGAGACCCTTCGCGGAGCCTGTCCTGAGCGAAGCCGAAGGGCTCAGGGTGGCAGGCTTGAGGGTCAGGGAGAAGGCGGCCTCCTCCTGCCCAGCAGCAGCGCCGGCAGGACGCTCGCGAAGCAGACCGCGGCCGTGACGATGAACGTGTCCTGGAACGAATCGACCTGGAGGCCGCGCAGGATTTCGGCCAGGCGGGGGTCGTCCAGGGGCACCAGGCCCGCCTCGGCGTAGAAGCCGCTCAGCCCGCGCGTCGTCAGCAGGGCAACGCCCACCAGGGCGCCGATGAGCCGCACGACGGTCAGCAGCGAGGCGAGAGTTGCGCGCTCCGCTTCGTGCGCGACATCCATGACGGCGGTGTTCAGCGGCGCGATGACGAAACCGAAGCCAAGACCGGCCGTCAGCAGCGGCACCGTCAGCAGCAGGAACGAGGGGTCCTCGTCCCAGGCCGCCATGCCCAGGAAGCCGGCGCCCGCCAGCACGAGCCCGGCAACCGCGCCGGCCGCCAGCCCGAAGCGCTCGGCCAGGAAGCCGCCCAGCAGCGCGCCGACCGGAAGGGCAACCATCAGGCGGACGAGGTTCACCCCGCCCTCCAGCGGCGAGCCGCTGAGCACGACGTTGGTGAACAGGGGCACGTTCACCATCGCGACGATGAGGACGCCGCCCACCAGGCCGTTCGTCAGGAAGGCGGCGCTCAGCGGCAGGCGGCGGAAGATCGTCAGGTCGACGATGGGCTCGGCGAAGCGCAGTTGGCGCAGGAGAAAGAGGCCGAAGAGCGCCGCCGCCGCCAGGAAGAGCAGCGCCGTGACGGCCGCGCGCCGCGGCTCGATAGGGTCGTCCGTCAACGCGACGGTGAGGCAGGTGAGGCTGCCGCCCAGCAGGCCGGCACCCGCCAGGTCCAGCGAGCGCCGCCCGGCGCCGGCCTCGAAGCGGGAGAGGCGCCAGACCGCGACGACCAGCGGCAGGCACATGGGCAGGTTGATCCAGAAGACGCCCCGCCAGCCGATGAGGTCGGCGACGGCGCCGCCCCACAGCGGCCCGATGAGGCCGCCCGCCTCGGCGGCCGCCGCCATCGCCCCCAGGCCGAAGGCGCGCCGCTGCGGCGAGGCGTGGCCGGTGACGATGGCCATCGCCACCGGCACGAGGGCGCCGGCGCCCACCGCCTGCACGGCGCGGGCGATGGAGAGCACCGTCAGCCCCTGCGAGAGCGCCACCCAGGCTGACCCCAGGCAGAAGACGAGCAGCGACAGCGCGAAGACGCGGCCGTGGCCGAAGACGTCGGCGACGCGGCCCATCAGCGGCATCGCCACGACGTAGCCGAGGATGTAGGCGTTGACGATCCAGGCGGCGCGGTAGAACTCGTCCTGCGCCAGCCCGACGCCCTCGATCATCTTCGGCAGGACGGCGACGACCGAGGTCTGGTCGTCGGCGGCGAAGAACACGCCCAGCCCGGCGAGGAGGACGAGCAAGGCGCCCTCGTCCCGGGGGAGCAGAAGGACGGCGGCGCGTCTCACTCCGGCGGCTGGATGTCCACGTCAGCGTCGAAGCGGGAGAGGTCGACCTGGCGCACGATGTCATCCCCCTCGCCCGCGGAGAGCGGCCCGCTGATCCGCGCCCGGCGAGGCAGCGAGTCGTCCACGCCGACCCAGACCTCGACGGAGACGGTGCGGCCTGCCTCGACGAACGGCAGCGCTCCCTCGAGCGCTCCGGAGTCAAGCTTCCCGGCCAGCTGATACACGTCGGCGCCGTCGACCTCCGTTCGCTTGACGACGCGCGCCTCCCTGACGCCCTGGAGCACGCCGACGACAAGCCGCGCCGGGTCGGCGATGTCGCCGATGCGCACGTCGCGCTGCTCCTGCCACTGGCGCGTGAACGGGTTCGTTACCCAGGCGCGCTCGCCGATGCCGACGACGTTGACTGTGACGGAGACGGAGCCCATCGCCTTGGCGCGCACCTCCGCCTGCAGGCGATCCGGCGGTGCGACCTCGCCCTCAGCGCTGACCAGCTCCAAGCCCATGAGGATCGGCGTCGTGCCGTTCTCATGGGCGAGGCGGAAGTGGAAGGAGCGCAGGCCGCCGGCAGCCGCGGCCGCCTTCGCGACGATCTCGTCGGCTGGCGGCGCCTCGCCTTCGCCGTCGCCGCCGCAGGCGGGCAGCATGACGGCGAGACCGAGGAGCGCGACGAGGAGGACGGCGCGCATCACGGCGCCATTATGGCGCATGGCCTGCCGGTCGCGAGCGGCAGACCTGCCAAAGCTAAAGTCGGGCAGCTAAGCACCGTTCGTCCTGAACTTGTCGAAGGACGATTTGCTCAAACAGGAAGCGTGGTTCGACAGGCTCACCACGAACGTTTGATGTGGCTGATTGGCCCGGATCAAGCGACCGCTATAGCCGGACGGTTTGACTTCGAAGGGGGGCGTTCCTATTCTGGCCCCATGCCGAAGCCCCGCGCGAAGGAAGCTCGCAGCCCTTCGACAAGCTCAGGACGGAGCCGCATCGACGCACTGCTGGTGGAGCGCGGCCTCCTCGAGAGCCGCGAGCGGGCGCGCGCCGTCCTCCTCGCCGGCGAGGTGCGCGTCGACGGCGTCCTCGTGACGAGGCCGGGCCTGCTCGTGCCCTGCACCGCCGCCGTCGAGGTGCTGAAGCGGCCTGCCTACGTCAGCCGCGGTGGCGACAAGCTGGCGCACGCCCTCGCCACGTTCGCCATCGACCCCAGCGGCTTGACCTGCGTCGACGTCGGCGCCTCCACGGGCGGCTTCACGGACTGCCTGCTGCAGCACGGCGCCCGCCGCGTCTACGCCGTCGACGTCGGCTACGGCCTGCTCGACTACCGCCTGCGCCGGGACGAGCGCGTCGTCGTCCTGGAGCGGACGAACGCCCGCGACCTGCCGCCCCTGCCGGAGCCCTGCGATCTGGCGACGTTCGATGTCTCCTTCATCGGCGTCGAGAAGGTGATCCCGGCCGTCTGCCGCTCGCTGAAGCCGGGCGGGCGGCTCGTCGTCCTCCTCAAGCCCCAGTTCCAGGCCCGCCGTGAGGAGGTGGGCAAGCGGGGCGTCGTCAAGGACGCGCAGGTGCACGCGGCCGTCATCGGCCGCTTCGTCGCCTGGGCAGCGCAGCGCCGCCTTCGCTTGCTGGGCCTCACCACCTCGCCCATCCTCGGCCCGGCGGGCAACCGCGAGTTCCTCCTCTACCTGCTTGCCCCGGACCCTGCCGCGGTGCGGCCGTGAGCGAGACGCGGACTCCGGCCCCTATACGCCGTGTCGGCCTCACCTACAACCCGCGCCTGGAAGGCGCCCACGAGCTTGCCCTGCGCGTCCGCGACGCCATCCTGAAGCGCGGCCTCGACGCCTGGATCGTCGAGGAGGAGGAAGGCAGCGGCGCCTTCGCCGGCGGCGACCTAGTCATCTGCTTCGGCGGCGACGGCACCGTGCTGCGCTGCGCCCACCTCCTCATTGGCACGCAGGCCCTCATCCTCGGCGTCAACCTCGGCCGGCTCGGCTTCCTCACGGAGCTGGAGGGCTCCCAAGTCGACGAGCGCCTGGACGACGTCCTCAGCGGCCGCGGCCGCGTCGAAGTCCGGACGATGGTCCGCGCCGTCGTCGAGCGCACGGGGGACGAGTTCCACGGCCTGAACGAGGCCGTCATCGGCCGCGCGACCCTGAGCCGCGCCATCCAGCTCGCCATCGAGGTGGACGGCACCCGCGTCGCCGACTACCGCTGCGACGGCGTCATCGTCGCCTCGGCCACGGGCAGCACGGCCTACGCCCTCTCCGTCGGCGGGCCGATACTGCACCCGGAGTCGCCGGAGCTGATCGTCGTGCCCGTGGCGCCGCACCTGGCAGCGCGCCACGCCCTCGTCCTGCTCGGCGGCGAGAGCGTGCGCGTGGCGCTGGAGCCGCGTCAGCACGCCGTCCTCAGCGTCGACGGCGAGGCCGACTTCGAGCTGCACGAGGGCGACTCCGTCCTGGTCAGCGCTAGCGCGCACCATGCCCGCTTCCTGCGCCTTAAGCCGCCCGGCGACTTCTACGTGCGCATGGCGGCGCAGCTCGGCTGGCACAGGCCGGCCGGCGCCGAGAGCCTGCCGCGACGCGGTGCGTCTTGAATCCCCCCCAAGCTATCATTACTTCTATGAAGCTTCCTGGAGGTACAGGAGCGCAGCTCCTGACGGGGGGCATGGGGGGTGTCCCCCCAACTATTCTTCTCGAGCGCGGAGCAGACCGCGAGGGATGCGAAGCGCGAAGGCAGCCCCATGTCTGAGCACTACGAAGCCGTCAAGGCCGAAGTCGGCGACGCGAGGGAAATCCACGACGTCATCAACCTCTACGCCCAGCGCGGCGACATGCTGCCGCGCACCATGGGCGAGGTCTACGAGAACCTGCGCGACTTCTTCGTCGTCCGGGATTCGGGGCGATTCCTCGGCTGCGTGGCGCTGCACATCGTCTGGGCCGACCTGGCGGAGGTGAAGTCGCTGGCCGTGCCGGAGGAGGTCCAGGTGCGCGGTATCGGCTCGCTCCTGGTCAACGCCACCGTGGCCGAGGCGCGCCGGCTGGGCCTGGAGCGCGTCTTCGCCCTCACCTACCGGCCCGCCTTCTTCGAGCGCCTCGGCTTCGTCCAGGCAGACGTCATGACGCTGCCCCGCAAGGTCTGGAACGAGTGCTACCGCTGCCCGAAGTTCCCCAGCTGCAACGAGATCGCCCTCGTGCTCGACCTAACCTCTCCCCCTGCTGCCGCTTCCCCCTCTCCGTCGACTGTGCGGACCGGAGACATAGGTAACAGGTGTGCGAAGACATGGGGAACACTTTCTGTCGGCGGGATCGACAGGAGGAGTTATGCCCCGGAAGGAGCGCACCTGGATGTCGGAGCGCCGTGAGTTCGTCGCCCTGGCGAGCGAGGAAGACGCCAATATGAGTGCCCTCTGCCGTTTGTTCGGCATCAGCCGTAAGACGGGCTACAAGCTTCTCAGGCGGTTTCGGGAGGACGGCGTGGAAGGGCTCAAGGACCACAGCCGGCGGCCGCGGGCTTCTCCCAGACGCACACCTGCCGAGCTC
>DATBWN010000269.1:0-3019 GCA_036514755.1 Dehalococcoidia bacterium
ACCTGAGCTTGCGGGTCCATGACCGGGAATTGCTGGTACTTGTGGGGCCGTCGGGGTGCGGCAAGAGCACTACGCTGCGGATGATCGCGGGCCTGGAGGAGGTGAGCGGGGGCACGATCCGGATTGGTGAGCGGGTGGTGACGGATTTGCCGCCTCGCGAGCGCGATATCGCGATGGTGTTTCAGAGCTATGCTCTGTACCCGCACATGACGGTTCGCGAGAATCTGGCGTTCGGGCTGCGGATGCGGTCGGGACAGGGCTGGTTGAAGAAGGCCCGGTGTTGGCTATTGGACCGACCGCGGTTCCGGGAGGGACGCGAACAGGACCGGCAGATCGAGGCGAAGGTTCGGTCGGCGGCGGAGCTGCTGGGGCTGGGCGACGTGCTGGGCCGCAAGCCGGGGCAGCTTTCGGGCGGACAGCGTCAGCGAGTGGCGGTCGGGCGGGCGATCGTCCGGCACCCGCAGGCGTTCTTGTTCGACGAGCCGCTCTCGAACCTTGACGCGAAGCTGCGCGTTCAGACTCGAACCGAGCTCAGCAAGCTGCACCAGCGCCTGGGGACTACCTTCATCTACGTAACGCACGATCAGGTGGAAGCGATGACGATGGCCACGCGCATCGCAGTGCTGAAGGACGGTCTGCTCCACCAGGTGGGCACGCCCGAGGAGCTGTACTTCCAGCCGGACAACCTCTTCGTGGCCGGCTTCATCGGCAGCCCCGCCATGAACTTCGTACCCGGAACGCTCAGAGGCACGGCAGAGGAGATGACGCTGGACGCGGCTTCGCTGCAGATCAGGCTGCCGCCGGAGAGGTCGAAGCGCCTGTTCCCCCACGCCGGCCTGGACGTGACGATCGGTATCCGCCCTGAGGACATTCACAGCGCCGGCTTCATGCCGGCTCACGTCCGCGGCTTCCCGGTCCGCGCCCGCGTCGACGTCACGGAGATGCTGGGAAACGAGACGCTGCTGCACCTCGTCGTCGACACCCACAGGCTGCTCGCCCGCGTCGACCCACGGACGCGCGCCAGGGCGGGGCAGGAGATCGAGGTCTGGCTCGACGTCGACCGTCTCCACATCTTCGATGCGAAGACCGAGGCGGCGGTCGACAAGATCGATCTTCCGGATGAGATACGCGAGTCGGCGTCCGCCCGCCTTGCGGTGAGCCAGGAGGCGGTCTCGGAAGCAACCTGAACAGTCGAAGCCGCTAGCCTGCCTGCCGAAGAAGCTAGCGTTCGCAGCCGCTGGCGCTGTAAACAAGAGTCGTGGCCGGTGAGCGAGTGAACCTCTTCCTCTGCGGCGACGTGATGACGGGACGAGGGATCGACCAGATCCTGCAGCACCCTTCGGAGCCGACGATCTACGAGCCGTTCATGACCTCGGCCGCGGCGTACGTCGAGCTGGCGGAGCAGGCCAGCGGGCCCATCCCCCGGCCGGTGGACTTCGCCTACGTCTGGGGCGACGCCCTGGCCGAGATCGAGGCGCGGTCGCCCGATGTCCGCCTCGTTAACCTCGAAACGGCCGTCACGACGAGCCAGGAGCCGCTCCCGAAGGGCATCAACTATCGCATGCATCCGGCCAACGTCCCCTGCCTCTTGGCGGCGGGCATCGATTGCTGCGCCCTCGCCAACAACCACGCGCTTGACTGGGGCGCCGCCGGCCTCGTCCAAACGCTCGACTCCTTGCGCGGCGCTGGCATCGCGACCGCCGGCGCCGGCCGCACGCTGAAGGAGGCGGCGCGTCCCGCCTTCATCGAGAAGCCGGGGCGGGGCAGGGTCCTCGTCTTCGCCTTCGGCTCGCCTACCAGCGGCATCCCGTTCGACTGGGCCGCCACGAAGAGCAGGCCCGGCGTCCAGCTCCTGCCCGACCTGTCGGACCGCACCGCCGCCCGCATCGCCGACCAGATACGCAAGCGCAGGCGCTCGGGCGACGTGGTCGTCGCTTCCGTTCACTGGGGAGAGAACTGGGGCTACCAGATTTCGCCGGCGCAGCGAACCTTCGCGCATCGCCTCGTCGACTCCGGGCCGGTCGACATCCTGCACGGCCATTCCTCCCACCATGTCAAGGGCATAGAGGTCTACCACGGGAGGCTGATCCTCTACGGCTGCGGCGACTTCATCAACGACTACGAGGGGATTGGCGGCCACGAGGAGTTCCACCCCGACCTCGTGCTGGCCTACTTCGCCCGCCTCGACCCCGGCACGCGGCGGCTGGCCCGCCTGGAGATGGTGCCCTTTCGCAGCCGGCGCCTGCGGCTCGAGCGCGCCCCGATCGAGGACGCCGAATGGCTGCGCGGTGTCTTGGTTCGGGAAGGCAGAGATCTGAACACCGGCGCGGAGCTAGCGGCCGAAGGCGCCATCGCGCTCCGTTGGTGAGCGCAGCGGGCCGCCCCACCAGCACCGGCCGGCCGCGCAGGCCGGGGTTATCTTCCTGCTCAACGGCAGCGAGGTAGGCGTCCAGGTCGGCGTGCAGGATGACGCGCGTTATTGCCCATCCTGGCCGCGCGGCGTCGGCGTCTCGCCTGCCTCCCCAGCTTTGGGCCCAGGCGCTCTCCAGGCCTTTCGCACGACGCCGACGGCCGTGGTGGGCCCCAGCACCTCGGCCAGGACAAGGACGTCCGGATCCCTGAGATCGACCTTGGGCGGCTTGCCGTCCCGCTCCTGCAGCGCGAGCCAGATGGCGCTGCCGATCTCGACCTCGAGCTGCGGCGTGGGCGCCTCCAACAGGTGGACGCCGCGCTTGCGCAGGCGGAAGCAGAAGCTTTCGTCCGCGCCGACGCGCTCTAGGCCGACTCGCACCGCCGCCTCTCGCAGGCGCTGGGGCTCGCTGACCACCTCGGCTACGACGGCGGTGGCGTGGCCGATGCTGTCCGCGCACTCCCGCGTCAGGCGCTCTGCGGCGGCCAGCGGGTCGCCGTCGGTCTCGACGACGAAGACGCTCGTGAAGCCCGAGCCGACCACGCGCGCCCCTGGCAGGGCGCGCCTCAGGGCGCGGCGCGTCCGCCGCAGCTCCAGGACGCTCCGTCC
>DATBWN010000270.1:0-3634 GCA_036514755.1 Dehalococcoidia bacterium
CGCAGTCGATGACGACGCGCGCCTCCGGGCCGCGCGGGCGCACCTCCGTCACCGTGCCCAGCAGGAGGTTGCGGGCGCTGCTCGCCGGCGCCTCCGCCTTCGGCAGCTGGATGACGACGTCCTCCGGCCGGATGCAGACTCGCACGTTCTCGCCGGCATGCGGCGGCGCCAGCGCCGTCAGCCGCTGCCCGCCGACGGCGACGGTCGCCAGCCCGTCGCGCACCTCGACGACGCGCCCGGCGACGATGGTCTCGACGCCGACGAAGGCCGCTACCTCTTCGTCCACCGGCGCGCCGAAGACGACCGCGGCGCTGCCGGCCTGCCGCAGCCGGCCGCCGATGAGAACGGCGACGCGGTCGGCCAGGCGCAACGCCTCGGCGCGGTCGTGCGTGACGAAGACGGTCGTCACGCCGGTTTCCTGCAGCGCGCCCGCGAGGTCGTCCAGGAGCTGGCCGCGGGTCGCCTCGTCCAGGCCGGAGAAGGGCTCGTCCAGGAGCAGCAGCTCGGGCTCGACGGCGAAGGCGCGCGCCAGGCTGACGCGCTGCGCCTCGCCGCCGGAGAGGCGGTTCGCCGCGCGCGCCGCCAGCGCCTCGACGCCGAACCGGCGCAGCCAGGCCCGCGCCCGCTCGCGCCGCTGGCGCGACGGCACGCCGCGCAGCGCCAGGCCGAGCGCGGCGTTGTCCAGGACGCTGCCCTGCACCAGATGCGGCGCCTGCATCGCAAGGGCCAGGCGGCGGCGAAGACCGAGCGTGTCTGCGCCGACGGCCGCGCCGTCGAAGTGGACCTCACCGCGCTGCGGCAGCAGGAGGAGCGCCGCGACCTGGAGGAGGGTGCTCTTGCCGGCGCCGTTCGGCCCGATGACCGCCAGCACCTCGCCGCCGTCGACGCTGAGCGCGTCGACCGTAAGCACGTCGCGGCCGCCGCGCTGGACGACGACGCCGCGCAGCGCCAGCTTCGGGGCCATCAGCGGCCCCGCAGCTGCACGCCAGTGAGGACGAGGTTCACGGCGAAGACGAGCAGCAGGAGGATGATCGAGAGGGCGATGGCCGGCGCGAACTCGCCGCGGCTCGTCTCCAGCACGACCGCCGTCGTCAGGACACGCGTCTCGCCGGCGATGTTGCCGCCGACCATCATCGAGGCGCCGACCTCGGAGACGGCGGCGCCGAAGGCGGCCATGACGGCGGCCAGCAGCGGCAGCCGCGCCTCCTTGAGCAGCAGCCACAGCGCCTGCCAGCGCGACGCGCCGAGGCCGAGCAGCTGCAGTCGCAGCTCCGGCGGCTGCGCCGCCAGCGCCGCGGCCGTGAAGCCGGTGACGATGGGGAAGGTGAGCACGGCCTGCGCCAGCACCATGGCCCAGACGGTGTAGATAAGATGCAGGTCGCCCAGCGGGCCGCTGCGCCAGAGCATGATCGCGACGACGAGGCCGACGACGACCGGCGGCAGCCCCATGCCCGTGTTGACGAAGGCGAGCGCCAGGCCGCGGCCGCGAAAGCGCTGGAAGGCGAGGAAGGCGCCCGCCAGCACGCCGAGCGCGAGGCTGACGAGCGTCGCGACGCCGGAGACGTAGAGCGAGCGCGCCGCCGTCGAGTAGAGGGCGCGGTCGCCACGAGAGAGGAGCTCAACGGCCTCGCGCAGGCCGTCCCAGATCAGCCCCACTTACTGGACACCCAGGTCGGCCTCCGCCTTGCCGGCGTCGGGGACGAAGAGCGCCTGGCCGTACTTGTCGGCGCCAAAGGTGCGGATGATCGCCTGCGCCTCGTCCGAGACCATGAAGTCGGCGAAGGCCTTGCCGCCCTCGTAGTTGACCTTCGACAGGCGCTCCTTGTTCAGCGTGATGACGTGGTAGACGTTGAAGTAGGCCTTGTCGCCGTCGTTGAGGACCTGCAGCGCCAGGTTCTGCTTCTGCGCCAGGTAGGTCGCCCGGTCGGCGATGGTGTAGGCCGACTTCTGGTCGGCGATCTGCAGCGTCGCGCCCATGCCCTGGCCCGACTCCTGGTACCAGCCCTGGCCCTTCGGGTCGATGGCAGCCGTTTTCCAGAGCGTCAGCTCCAGGGCGTGCGTACCGGAGTTGTCGCCGCGGCTGATGAAGGTCGCGCCCTTGGTAGCGATGGCCTTCAGCGCGTCGACCGCCGTCTTCGCGGACTTGGCGCCGACGGCGTCGGAGGGCGGCCCGACGAGGATGAAGTCGTTGTGCATCACCAGCAGGCGCTCCCTACCGAAGCCGTCCGTCATGAACTGCACCTCGGCGGCGGGCGAGTGGACGAGGAGGACGTCGGCGTCGCCGTTACGGCCCATGGCCATCGCCTGGCCGGAGCCGACGGCGATGGGCTTGGCCGTCCAGCCGGTGCGCTTCTCGAAGACGGGCAGGAGGACGTCGAGGAGGCCGCTGTCGGCCGTGCTGGTCGTCGTCGCCAGGATGATGTCGCCCTTGTGGGGTACGGCCGTGGGTTCCGAAGTCGCGGAGGGACCGTCGCCGCCGCAAGCGACGAGGAGCAGCGCCGCCGACAGCGGCAGGACAAGTCGATATGTTTGCAGGAGCATAACGCCTCCAAAAAGAGAGGAGCCCTCACTCCTCGATGTCACGGGCGAACTCCCGCTCCGCGTAATCGCCAAGAGCATGCCGGAAGCGACGGTATTGCGCAATGAGGCGCTCGGCGGCCGGCGTCAGGCTGGTGGAGCCGCCGCCCGGCCCGCCGACGACGCTCTGGACGAGCTTGACGCCCAGGTTAGCCTCGATCTCGCGCACCTTGCCCCAGGCCCGCCGGTAGGAGAGGCCCATGCTCGTTGCCGCCTCCGCCAGCGAGCCGGCGCGGCCGATGGCCTCGAGCAGGCGGACGCGGTAGTCGCTGAGGACGATCCTGCCCTCCGCGGACTCGACCCAGACCTTGAGCTTCGGCTCCAGGTGGAGCCGCTCGCCCTGCTGCGCGCCTGCCGACATCGCTAGACCCCGTTCGCCGCCGCTGCGTACACTCGCAGAGAAGTGAACCTCTCCCAGCTCGGCGCGGACGACAACGCCGCCCTCAAGGATATCATCCGCGGGCGCATTCGCTCGGCCGGGCCCATCTCCTTCGCCGAGTTCCTGAGCCTTGCCCTCTACCACCCGCGGCACGGCTACTACTTTGCCTGCGACCCGACGCGCGACTACCAGTCGAGCCCCAACGTCCACCCTGTCTTCGGCGCCATGGTGGCGCGGCAGCTGGCCGGCTTCTGGCGCCTGCTGGGCCGGCCGGCGCGCTTCGACGTCTTCGAGGCGGGCGCGGGCTCGGGGCGCCTGGCGGCAGACGTCCTGCGCGCCCTGCGCGCCGAGGAGCCCGACCTGTACGATGCGGTTCGTTATGTCGCTCAGGATGTCACGTATGGCGGGCCACTCGCTGCTGCCGAGCCGTCGCGCCCAAATCACCCCGTTCGCCCTGAGCCTGTCGAAGGGCGGTCTGCTGGTGGCGAATCGTCCTTCGACCCTTCGGCTGGGCTCAGGGCAGGCAAGCTCAGGACGAACGTATCTCCCGCTGAGCTGTCTGCCGACAACGTCGGCGGCGCCCCAGACCTCCCGTCGTCGCCCGAGATCGACGGCTGCGTCCTGAGCAACGAGCTGCTGGACGCCCTGCCCTTCCAGCGCGTGCGAAAGCGCGACGGC
>DATBWN010000271.1:0-3053 GCA_036514755.1 Dehalococcoidia bacterium
GGCCGCGAAGCGAGGAGCTGGAGCGTAGCCATGCTGACCGGCGAATTATAGCAAGCACCCTGGTAAGGAACACGAAGCGACGGGATCAGGCAGTGGGTCAGTTTGAGCACCGTTCGTCCTGAGCTTGTCGAAGGACGATCCACTCGACGAGGGAGCGTGGTTCCCTTCGGCAGGCTCACCACGAACGTGTGCTGGGACGAGCCGTTTAGAGTGGGCCACTGCCCAGGATTAACGGTTTCTTAATGCTTCCCGGCCTTGCCTGAACCTGCAGGCGTTGCCAGCCGATGGTAGAATAGGCCTCAGCCAGTCCTTTGGCTGAAAGGCCGAGTCTCTCCACAAGGGAGAGCGGGGGAACCAATCTCGGGGTGCATCCTGCCAGGGCAGGAGGGGCACTTTCAGGCCCTAACCCGACAGCTAACCTCGTAGGCCACTGAGAGGAAGTGCAAGGTCCCGCGGTTTCGGGTCGGTAGGCAGTCGCAGTTAATGAACGCGGTCGACATCGCCGTCAGCCGCGCCGCGGAAGTGCTTGCCGCGGCACCGGCGGCGCTCATCAGCGACGTCGATGGGACGATAAGTCGCATCGTGTCGCGGCCAGAGGCGGCCGTCGTCAGCGCCGGCGTCCAGGCCAGCCTACGCTGCCTCGCCCACGAGCTCGCCCTCGTCGCCGTCATCACGGCGCGGGAGGAGGCGGCGGCGCGACGCATGGTCGGCGTCGAGGAGCTGACCTACGTCGGCAACTACGCGCTGGACGGAGCCACCGCAGCCGACATCGGCGAGGAGCCGCTGGCGGCGGCGAAAGCAGCCGTGCGGCCCTTGCTGGGCTCCTTCCCCTGCGTGACGTTGGAAGATAAAGGAGTCGCCTTCTCGCTGCACTACCGCAACTGCGAGGACGAGACGGTGCCCGGCCGCCTGCTGGCCGCGGTGGAGCCGCTGGCCGAGGCGACAGGGGCGCGCGTGCTGCACGGCAAGCAGGTCATCGAGCTGGTGCCACGCGCCCTGCCCAACAAGTGGGGCGCCGTGGAGCGGCTGCTGCAGGAGAGAGGAATCAGCGGCGTCGTCTATCTGGGCGACGACCTTGGTGACATCGCCGTCTTTCGCGGCATCTTGCGGCGGCGCGCGGAGACGGGGTTGCCCGGCCTCGCCGTCGCCGTCGTCGACGAAGAGACCGATTCGACGGTTCGCGAGGCCGCCGACCTGACGCTGGACGGCGTCGATGAGGCGGAGGCGCTGCTCGCCCAACTCGCAGGCTTGACCAGGGAGGGAGGGGCCTGATGCAGGCGTTGGCCAAACCGTCTGGCCACGAAGCAAAGCTGCTGACCGTGAGCAACCGCGGCCCGGTGGAGTATAGCCGCGACGAGGAGGGCAAGGTGATTGGCGTGCCGGGCCAGGGCGGCCTCGCCACGGCGCTGCGCGTCGCCGCTCAGCTTCACCCGACGACCTGGCTATCGAGCCCCATGACGCCTATCGATCGAGCGATCGCCGAGGGGCAGCCGGCCGCCGAGGCAGACGGCGCCTCCCACTTCGTCCCGACGGACAAGAAGGCCTACGAGCTCTTCTACGGCTGCTTCGCCAACGAGGTCCTCTGGTTCCTGCAGCACTCGCTGCCCTGGCCGAAGGAGCTGACGGAGGAGCGGCTGCAGGAGGCCTGGCGCGACGGCTACCTGCCCATTAACCAGGCGTTCGCCTCGGCGATCGTCAAGGAGCTGGACACGGGAGCCTTCCGCGCCGTCGTCATCCACGACTACCACTTCTACCTGGTGCCGCGACTCGTGCGGCGGGAGCGGCCACGCGCCTACCTGCAGCACTTCCTCCACATACCCTGGCCGGAGCCTGAGGCGTGGGAGCGCCTCGACCCGAAGATCGTGCAGGCCATCTGCGACGGCCTCCTGGCCAACGACAGCGTGGTCTTCCAGACGAAGGACCACGCCCGCGGCTTCCTCCTCACCTGCCGTGCCTTCCTGCCGGACGCCGCCGTTGACCTCGTGGGCGGCAGCGTGACGCGCGAGGGGCGCTTGACGCGCGTCTGGGCGAACGGCATCTCGGTCGACCCGGAGGAGCTCGCCGAGGCCGCCGCTTCGCCCGAGTTCTCCCGCTACCGCTACCTGCTGCGCCCGGGGCCCGGCCAGAAGATCATCGTCCGCGTCGACCGGCTGGACCCGACGAAGAACATCGAGGGGGGCTTCCAGGCCTACGCGCGCCTCCTGGAGCAGCACCCGGAGCTGCGGGAGAGGGTCTTCTTCCTGGCGCAGCTTTTCCCGTCCCGATCGGACGTGGCCACGTACCGGCGCTATCAGGAGGAGACGCACGCCTTGGCGGCGGAGATCAACCGCCGTTTCGGCAACCTGCACTGGAAGCCGGTGCGGCTCCTCTCGGAGCACAACCGCATGCAGGCGCTGGCCGCCATGTCACTCTACGACGTGCTGCTGGTCAACCCGCTGGCGGACGGCATGAACCTGGTGGCGAAAGAAGGGCCGATCCTCAACAGCCGCGACGGCGTCCTCGTCCTCTCGAGGAAGGCGGGCGCCTTCGCGGAGCTGGGCTGCGGCGCGCTCGCTATCGATCCGGGTGACGTAGAGGGCACGGCCGAGACCCTCTACCGGGCGCTGATGATGGCGCCCGCGGAGCGACGCGAGCGCGCCGCCCGTCTGCGCCAGACCGTGCGCCAGCGCGACTTGCGCGACTGGTTCCGCGCCCTCCTGGCCGACATCGAGGACAACGCCCCGCTGCCGGCGACATCCGCGGCCTAGGGGAAGAGCACCGGCTGTACGGCCGCGTCGCGGGCGACGGCGCCATTCGTCTTCGCGGCGCCGCGGCGGCCGCGCCGCCGGCCGGGCGCCGCGACGCGCGCCGGGAAGCCGCCGTCCGAGACCTTGACCACCAGGTCGTCCCCCGTGCTGATGTCCATGACGCGGCTCACGACGTGGCCTGCCTTGTGGACGACGGCGTAGCCGCGGTTCAGCGTCGCCTGGGGGTCGAGGGCGGCGATCTGCGCCTGGCAGCGGCGCAGGAGGGCATGGCGGTCGCGGCCGGCGGCCTGCGCCGCGCCCAGGGTG
>DATBWN010000272.1:0-6635 GCA_036514755.1 Dehalococcoidia bacterium
GCGTCTTCGACCGCGAGGGCGACCTGCCGGGCCTCCTGCGCAAGAACCTGAACAAGGCGCGGATCAAGTTCCTCCTGCACAAGATCGGCGTCGACGAGTTTCGCCAGAAGGTCGTCGACGAGCTGGCGAAGGAGTGGGCGATGGCGCCCATCGACGTGGCGGCGCTGAGCGAGATGGCGCCGGAGCTGCCAAGCCCGCCTGTGGCGGACGACGGCCCTTCGACAGGCTCAGGACAGGGCAAGCCGGCGGCCGACGGCTTCGAGCGCTGGCGGCGCACGAACACGCGGCGCCAGAAGCAGGAGGGCTTCTGCGCCGCGACGGTCACGGTGCCCATCGGCAACATCGCGACCTTCCAGTTCCGTGAGCTGGCGCGGATCATGCGCAAGTACTCCGGCGGCCACGCCCGCACGAACCAGAACCAGAACCTGGTCCTGCGCTGGGTGCGGCCGGAGTCGCTGGCGCAGTTGCATCGCGAGCTGGCGGCCATCGGCCTCGGCGACCCCGACGCTGACCTGGTGGCCGACGTCGTCGCCTGCCCGGGCGCCGACAGCTGCAAGCTCGCGATCACGGCCTCGAACCAGGCGGGCTACGGCCTGCGCGAGGCGCTGACGCAGTTCGACTACGCCGACCCCGAGGTGCAGAAGGTACAGGTGAAGATTTCGGGCTGCCCCAACGGCTGCGGCCAGCACCACATGGCGGGCATCGGCCTGCAGGGCTCCTCCTACAAGGTGGGCAAGCTGGAGGTGCCGTGCTACGACATCTTCGTCGGCGGCGCCGGCTACAACGGCAGCCGCTTCGCGACGCGCGTGACGCGGGTAGCGGCGAAGAAGACGCACCTGGCGATCGACCGCATCTTCGACGTCTACCAGAAGGAGCGCACGGCAACTGACGAGAGCTTCGAGGCGTACGTCGAGCGCGTCGGCCCGAAGCGCTTCGAGGCGACGCTGGAGGAGTTCAAGTGGGTCGGCTCGCTGGCGGAGGAGCCGGAGATGTACATGGACTGGGGCTCCACGGAGATGTTCGAGGTCATCCGCGGCGAGGGCGAGTGCGCCGCCGGCGAGGTGCCTCTGGTCCGCGCGCCCGCCGGGCCTGTGGACGTGCAGTAGGGGCTACTGATCAGAAACGATACGTAGGGGCGCAGAGATGCGCCCCTCACCTCATTCGTTCATTCCGAAAGTCATGCAGTTCATATAGACGGGAAGTCGTTGTAGACTTCTTCCGGACAGAGAGAGTATGCCAGCGAGACAGCCCGTTCACTGGGGTGGCTTGGAAATCCGTATAGAGCCTGATTTCTGGTTGCGGAGATGGTTCAAAGTCCCCTTCTACTTCGAGAGCACCAATCCACGGTTCAGGCTGCGAGTGAAAAGAGTGGCCGAGCCACAGGCCACCAACGCGCCGCTAAGACTTATCGCAAATCTGCCTAAGCGAGTGCAGATACAGGAAGGCGATGAGAGAATAGTCCCACTGCAAATAGAATTCTCTGACAGGACATCCAGTTGGGAGTTTCTCTTGGTTCCCAATATCGCAGTTGGTGAGCGAGTTACTCTCCGAACACCAGAAATCATGACGGCCTCACCTGGCCAAACCCGGCTTCTCTTGCCCTTTTTCACACGGGAGGGCGAACAGGCACCAATATGGGAAACGGCCTACGCCTATCACGTGCGTTCAGAGGAGCAGCTCTGGGTATGGGTCGTCGGCTTGCTGATAGCTGGCGCTACGATATTAGGTCAGTTTCGGTAGGCATTCATTGCCCTTTCGAGGGCCCGGCGAGGGCCGTCTCATCCCTACACGTACCGCATCGTCGGGAACTCGCCGCGCAGGGCGTTGACGGCGGGGCTCACGACCTCACCCCCTGGCTGACGCCATCCCCCTCTCCCTCCGAGGGAGAGGGGGCGCTTCTCACAAACCGTCCGAGGTACTTAGGCGCGGTGTGAGGTCGGTCTACACGTACCGCATCGTCTGGAACTCGCCGCGCAGGGCGTTGACGGCGTCGCGCACCGCCTTGCCCTTGATCGCCGCGGCGATTAGCTCCGCCAGGCGCCCCATCTCCGCCTCGCCCATGCCGTAGCGCGTCATCTCCTGCACGCCGATGCGCAGGCCGGACGGGTGGTGGGCGTCGGTGTCGCGGGGCAGGAGGTTGCTGTTGAGGATGACGTCGCTCTCCTCCAGCCGACGCGCCACGGCGGGGCCGCCGCCGTAGGCGGAGACGTTCACGGCGATCTGGTGGCTCCGCGTGTAACCGAACTCGCGCGCCTCCACGGCGATGCCCCCGGCCTCAAGCGCGCGGCCGAGGGCCTGGGCGTTGCGCACCGTCTGGGCGGCGTAGTCGACGGCGTGCTGGCGCATCTCGCGGATGGCGACGACCAGCGCCGGCAGGGTGTTGAGGTGGTGGTTGCTGTGCGTGCCGGGGAAGACGCCGCGGTCGGCGGCGGGCCAGAACTTCGCCGCGTCCGCTTCGTCCAGGTCGGAGACGATGACGCCGCGCTGGGGGCCGGGGAAGGTCTTGTGCGTGCTGGCCGTCACCCAGGTGGCGCCCTCGCGCCAGGGGTCCTGGAACTGCCCGCCGACGATGAGACCGAAGACATGGGCGGCGTCGTAGAGGATGGCGATGCCTCGCTCGCGGCAGACGGCAGCAAGCTCTCGCACCGGCTCTGGGAAGAGGAAGAGGCTCTTGCCCAGCACCAGCATGCGCGGCGAGACCTGCTCGATGAGCTGGACGCTCTTCGCGACGTCGATGTGGTAGCAGTCCTCCGTCAGAGGGAAGAAGTGGAGGGGGATCGGCTTCGGCGCGTCGAGGTGGAGGGAGCGGCCGCGCGTCTGGATGCGGCGGCCGATGACACCGGTGGTGTTGTGGCTGATGTGGCCGCCGGCGGGCGTCGAGTTGACGATGACGGCGTCGCCGCCGCGCAGGTAGGCGAGGGCGATGGCGGCGTTGGCGTTGTTGCCGCTGATCGGCCGGACGTCCGCCTGGCGACAGCGGGTGAGGGCGAGCAGCTCTTCGGTCGCCATCGTCTCGATGTCGTCGATGTAGCGCGTGCCCTGGTAGTAGCGCCGCATCTCGTCGTCGACGTTGGGGTGTCCCTCGGCGTAGCGGGCCATGAAGTCGGAGTCCTGGACGGCGCGCACGGCGGCGCTCTGGGCGTTCTCGGAAGCGATGAGGTTGATGGTGCGGTGGCCGCGCCACTCCTCCTGGGCGGAAACGATGGCCTTGACGTCCTCGATGTTGACGGGCATGGCGGTTCCCTCTCTCAGGAGCACTCTAGCGCGTCGCAGGGGTGTCGGGCCACAGCGAAGTCTTGGCCTCGTCAGGCGGGAACATCTTGAGGAAACAGCTGCTGGCGCAGGAGCAGGTAGAGGAAGTAGAGGGCCAGCAGGCTCACGGCCGCCGGCCTGCTCAGTCGCTGGCCGCGGCGCAGGAAGAGGAGCAGGAGCAGGCCGGTGCCGACCTTCACCGGCAGGTCGAAGAGGATGGTGACCTCGGGCACGGCGTAGCGGGAGATGGCGGCGCCGAGGCCGATGGAGAAGAGGGGGTTGGTCACGTTGCTGCCGATGAGGACGCCGGCCGACAGCTCCCTGCGGCCTCGGACGGCGGCGACCAACGCCGTCGTGAACTCGGGCATCGCCGTCGCGACGCCGAGGATGACGACGCCGAAGAAGGAGGCGCTGACGCCGAGGTCGTCGACGAGCTCCTCGGCGGCTCCCAGCATCGGGTAGGCGGCGAGCGTCATGCCCACGCAGCCGAGGACGAGTACCGCTGCCGAGACCGCGAGCGCCGTGGGCTGGGGCACGTCGCGCGTGGGCGTCGCGACGATGGGCCCTCGGGGGCGACGGGCGAGGTAGAGGATGTAGGCCCCGTACGACGCCATCAGCAGGACTCCCTCTGGCCGGCTGATCAGTCCTCCTAGCGCAAGAACCCAGAGGAGCACTGACGCGGCCAGGAGGCCGCCGAGGTGGGGCAGGAGATCGGTGCGGGAGACGAATACCGCGCCAAGCAGGCCGACGAGAGGGAGGACGAAGTTCTGCTGGAACACGTCCGAGCCGACGTTGGTGCCGATGATGAGGGACGAGAGGCTCTCGAACCGGCTCGGCTCCTGTAGGATGCGGACGCTGGCGACGGCGTGCGTCACGATCTCCAGCAGGCTCGCGCCGACGGAGAGGACCGTCATGCCGACGAAGCTGTCGGAGAGGCCCAGGCGAGCCGCCAGGCGCTCGGCGTGGCGGACGACGACCTGGGCCAGCAGGAACAGAATCGCGATCGTTACGACGAGCGTGGGCAGCGGCGGGAGCACTGGTCAGGTCCCGATACGAAGCAAGGCAGCCTCAAGGCATTCTACCGCCGGCGGGTCATTGCCCAGTTGGCCGATTGCCAGCTATACTTCCTAGAGCCTGACCTTTAAGTCCGGTCCCGTGAGGCCGGAAAGGGAGACGGTAGTGCATACCCCCGCACAACTGCATACCCATACGCTGCCGAGCCTCTCGCTTCATTCGGACGGGAGGCTTGTTCTTTGTCTGGCCATCGGTAGCTGGAGTTGGACCCGTGGCCTGTTACCAGGCTTCCGAGCGGCGGAGCGGCAGCCAATGCCGGCACGCTAGTGCCTGAGCGCGTCCTGATGACGGCGGAGGACGTGCGCCGCGCCGTCGTGCGCATCGCGCACGAGATCGTCGAGGCGCACGGCGGCAGCCGCGAGTTGGTGCTCGTCGGCATGCGCACACGCGGCGTGCCGTTGGCGCGCCGCCTGGCGCAGGCCATCGAGCGGATCGAGGGGGAGGCCGTGCCCGTCGGCGCCATCGACATCGGCCTCTACCGCGACGACCTCTCGACGCGCGGCGCCGCCGTCCAGATCGCGCCGAGCGAGATGCCCAACGACATCTCCGGCAAGCGCTGCGTCCTCGTCGACGATGTGCTGTTCACGGGACGCTCCGTGCGCGCCGCCCTCGACGCCCTCATCGACCTCGGCCGGCCGCAGCGCGTGCAGCTGGCCGTGCTCATCGACCGCGGCCACCGCGAGCTGCCCATCCGGCCCGACTACGTCGGCAAGAACGTGCCGACGGCGCGCGGCGATGACGTCCGCGTGCGCCTCGCGGAGGCGGACGGCCGCGACGAGGTCGCCATCCTGCGGCAGGAGGAGTAGCCATGACCACACCCCGCGCGCTTCGAACCAGAGAGCCGGCGCCGGCGAACTCGCCGCTCGCGCCCGAGGAAGAGGCGAGCACCTGGCGACACCGCCACGTGCTCGACCTGGACGACTTCAGCGTCGACGAGATCGAGCTCGTCCTCGAGACGACGGAGGCGATGAAGGAGGTGCTGGCGCGGGACGTGCCGCGGGCGCCGGCCCTGCGCGGCACGACGGTCGTCACGCTGTTCTACGAGGCTTCGACGCGGACGCGCGCCTCCTTCGAGCTCGCGGGCAAGGTCCTCGGCGCCGACGTCATCAACCTTACGGCCTCCGGCTCCAGCGTCGAGAAGGGGGAGTCGCTCATCGACACGGTGCGCACGCTGCGCGCAATCGGCGCCCACGTCCTCGTCATGCGCCACTCGATGTCGGGCGCGCCGTACCTCGCCGCCGCCCACTGCGACGCGCGCGTCATCAACGCCGGCGACGGCTGGCACGCTCACCCGACGCAGGGCCTGCTCGACCTCTACACGCTGCGCAGCCGCATCGGCGATCTGAAGGGCAAGCGCATCGTCATCGTTGGCGACATCGCCCACAGCCGCGTGGCGCGGAGCGACATCTGGGGCCTGACGAAGCTCGGCGCCGAGGTCGTCGTCTGCGGCCCGCCGACGCTGCTGCCGGCGGAGCTTGGCTGCTCGCATGAGGCAGGTCCTTCGACAGGCTCAGGAGGGCCACTGCCGGCCGTGACGGTGGAGACGGACCTCGACCGCGCCGTCTGCGGCGCCGACGCCGTGATGACGCTGCGCCTGCAGCAGGAGCGGATGACGAACGGCCTGCTGCCCAGCCTGCGCGAGTACTCCCGCCTCTACCAGGTGAACGAGGAGCGGATGGCGATGGCGAAGGCGGGCGCGCCGGTGCTGCACCCCGGCCCGATGAATGAAGGGGTCGAAATATCCGCGGCGGTGGCGCACGGCGCGCGCTCGCTCATCGAGGAGCAGGTGACGAACGGCGTCGCGGTGCGCATGGCGCTGCTCTACCTGATGCGGGGGGCGAAGTGACGCCTGGCTTGAAACCGGGCCCTCGTCCTTCGACCGGCTCAGGACGAGCGGACATTGAACCCGTTCGTGGTGAGCCTGCCCGCCCTGAGCGCTGTCGAAGGGTCGAACCACGCTTTGGAGAGGCGGAACCGTGTCAAGCCTTCTAATCCGCGGCGGGCGCGTGCTCGACCCCGCCAGCGGGCTCGATATGGCGTCCGGCGACATCCTCATCGAGGACGGGCGCATCGCGGCGGTCGGGCCGGATCTCACTGAGCGTGCTTCGACAGGCTCAGCACGAACGGATCTTAAGGTCATTGACGCGAGCGGCCTCGTCGTCTGCCCGGGCTTCGTCGACCTGCACACGCACCTGCGCGACCCCGGCTTCGAGTACAAGGAGACGATCGAGACGGGGACGCGGGCGGCGGCGCGCGGCGGCTTCACGACGGTCTGCGCCATGCCGAACACGGAGCCGCCCATCGACAGC
>DATBWN010000273.1:0-9640 GCA_036514755.1 Dehalococcoidia bacterium
GCGGCCCCAGCCCGTCTCCGGGTTCGCCAGGCCGGCGAGCGTGTAGGTGACCGTGTCCAGGTCGGGCGAGACATGGAGGCCGTGGAACTCGTCGTCGTCGCCTGTGTTGACGACGAT
The DNA here is from genome assembly GCA_036514755.1 of Dehalococcoidia bacterium. Classification (GTDB taxonomy): domain Bacteria; phylum Chloroflexota; class Dehalococcoidia; order DSTF01; family WHTK01; genus WHTK01. The sequence continues at coordinate 118 of DATBWN010000273.1, forward strand.
GGTCAGCGCCGAAGGCGGCAGCAGCCGCGCCAGCCCCAGGGCCAGCTTCGCCCCGCCAACGCCGCCCGCCAGCGCCAGCACGTGCCCCGCCACGTCGCGTGCCCTCCAACCGTTCGCAGATTCGCGACCACGATGGCGGCATGCACCGCGGGCTGTCAAGCGAAGCCAGCCTCTGTGCGCCCGCCTTGACACACCAACCTGACGGAGGCGTTATAGTAGGCGATCGGAACGAAACCACGCCGCGGAGGTCACCAACCATGAAACGCACCGCGCTCTTGTCCGCCTTCCTCGTTGTCGGGGCGGTGTTCGCGGCCGGTTCCGCCTCAGCCAGTCACTCCTGGCTGGATCTGCACTGGGCGCGGACCTCGAACCCGTTCACCTTGAGGCTCGGTGACAACGTCTCGTCGTCCTGGGACTCTTACCTGGCTACGGCGTCGACCGACTGGAGCAAGTCTAGTGTGCTCGACACGGCGATTGTCGCCGGACAGGGAGTGAATGGCGCTCTCTGCCTGCCGACATCGGGGCGTGTCGAGGTTTGCAACGCCAGCTACGGCAATACCGGCTGGCTTGGGATCGCCCAGGTATGGGCGGACGGCTCCCACATCACTCAGGCCCGCGTCGCGGTCAACGACACTTACTTCCGGAAGAAGCCGTACAACACGGCGGCGTGGAAGCGGTACGTGATGTGCCAGGAGGTCGGCCACGCGTTCGGTCTCGACCACCAGAACGAGACGTCTACCAACGCGAACCTCGGCTCGTGCATGGACTACACCAACGACCCGGACGGCGGCTCAGGCGGGGCCGTTTCAAACGACCCGTCCAACGAGCACCCGAACCAGCACGACTACGACCAGCTCGAGGCCATCTACGCCCACACCGACAGCTTCAACAGCCACGACACCAGCGCGCCCGCGGCTCCGGCCCCCAACGGTAACGGCAAAGGCAGCCTCGATGACCGGAGCCAGTGGGGGAGGCTGGTGAGCGGCGCGGCAAAGGCCGGCGGCGTCGCGGTATTTGAGCGCGACCTCGGCGGCGGCCAGAAGCTGCTCACCTTCGTCATCTGGGCTGAGTAGCGAGCACGCAGACGTGATTGACAGGGGCCGGTCACAGACCGGCCCCTCAGCCGTGGGAGCGTCCTAGCCCAGAGCCAGGCCCCGTCAGGCGGCCCGCGGTAACGCGGTCTCGGCCGGCGGCGCGTAGGCCGCCTCCGAGTTCAGCAGCGCCAGCGCCAGCTGGCCGATGGCCCGGCGCTGGCCGCGGGCAAAGCGCACGCCGAAAACGTGCCCGTTCAGCGCCGGCCGGATCGGCTCGCACTTGAGGCGAACGGTCTCCCGCTCCAGGGCGATGGCGAGGGTCACCGGCGCGGCCGTCGGCCGCTCCGCCACGGCCTGGCTGGACTCGACGCGGGCGCCGGTGAGGGAGATGTCGTGGATGCTGCACGCGGCGCCGGCGATCGTCCCTTCGAGGAGGACGTCGAAGCGGACGCTGGCCCGGCGCTCGCTGGCGAAGCGCGCGTCGCGGATGCGGGCGATGGCCTTCAGGACCAGGAAGAAGTTGGCGGCGGCGAAGACAGCGGAGCCGATGACCGCCGGCTTTTCGTCATAGGAGGTGAAGGTGAGGCCGGCGATCGTCGCCGCGAACCAGAGAATCGCCAGCGCCGAGGCGACAGCCGGCACGCTGAGCAGGAGAGGCACGGGGGTGTGACGCCGGCCCGCCTGACGGCCCTTAGGCGTCACGCGGAAGGAGCGGAACCGGGATGGGAAGAAGATCGCCAGCGTCGCCGGCAGAACGGCCGGCATGCGCAGCATCTCGAACACCAGCGAGAGGATCGGCGGGTAGTAGCCGCGTGCCAGCACGCGAAGCGCGAAGAACTGCGCCGAGAAGGCCGAAAGGAAGAGCGGGCCGTAGAGATAGCCCGGGGCGTCGATAGGCGAGGCGCCCGTGAACAACACCGCTACCGGCAGCGCCAGGAAGAGCAGCGTTCGCCAAGAGTCGAACCAGGCGAAGAGCGTCGTCGCGAAGCCGAGCCGCTGACCGAAGGTCAGCCCGCGGCCGAAGACCGGGTTCTCGCTGCGCAGGACCTGCATCGCGCCGATGGCCCAGCGATTGCGCTGGATCATGTACTGGATTGCGTCTGCGGGCGCGAGACCGCGCGCCAGCACCTCGTTGTGGTAGACGCCGCGCCAGCCGCGGCGGTTCATCCGGATCGTCGTGTGGATGTCCTCCGTCACCGATTCCGTCGCCACGCCGCCGACCTCGGCCAGCGCCTTGGTGCGCACCAGCGCCGAGGTGCCGCACCAGAACGCCGCGTCCCACTTGTTCTTGCCCGGCCCGATGACGCGGTAGAAGACCGCCTCCTCGTTGAACTGCCTGTCGCCCCGGCGCTCGTGCTCGAACGAGTCCAGGTTGTAGAAGTCCTGCGGCGTCTGGACGATGGCGACGCGCGGGTCGTCGAAGTAGCAGAGAGTGTGGCGGAGGAAGTTCGGCCCCGCCACGTGGTCGGCGTCCAGGACGGCGATGACGTCCGCCTCAATGATGCCCAGCGCGTGGTTCAGGTTGCCCGCCTTGGCGTGCGCGTTGTCCGGCCGGCTGAGGTAGCGCGCGCCCATCTCCCGCGCCAGCCGCTGGATGGCCGGCCGGTGGCCGTCGTCCAGCACCCACGTCTCGTGCGCCGGCTCCAGCGCCACCGTCGCGGCGATGGTCGGGATGAGCACCTCTTCCGGCTCGTTGTACGTCGTGACGAGCACGGCCACGCGCAGGCCGGTCCTGTCCACGGGCCGCCAGGGCGGCGATACGTCGATGTCCCACAAAGCGAGCGTGAACAGGAGCAGGCCGAAGGTATTGTGTACCTCCGCGGCGACCAGGGGCACCGACACCCACCAGACGGCGAGGTTGACCGTGTCGACGATGCGCCAGCCGAGGTAGACGCTGCTCGCCAGCAGCGTCGCGATGGTCGCGGCGTGGATGAAGAGCTTCCGCCCCGCCGACTCCGGCGTCGGCCGGCTGTTGTCGATGAACGCAGGCAGCTGGGCAACCGCGAAGCGGCGCCCAGGACGGGACGCCTTTCCCCGCAGCTTGGCGCCCGTCATCGAGTTGGTCACGGTCAGAGAATCCCCCTATCATTAAGTATCGGCACCGCGCGACTTCCCTTTCGAATCCTTCGGCCGGCGTTGGTAGTCCGTTCGGCCCCATTGCTGGCCTTCGTCTTGCTGCTCGCCGGCTGCGGCGGCGGCGAATCGCCCGCGCCGGCGAGCGCCCCGCCTCGGGCAGAAACGCCCACCGCGACCGCCGCCAGCCCGGCGCCCGGTCGGCCCGTTCTGCAGGCCTACCCCGTCCCGGCCGGCTCGCGCCCGCACGACGTCGCGCCTGCCGCCGATGGCGGCGTCTGGTACACGGCTCAAGGCGCCGGCAAGCTCGGCTGGCTTGACCCCAAGACCGGCGAGGTCAAGGAGGTCGCCCTCGGCGCCGTCTCGGCGCCGCACGGCGTCATCGTCGGGCCGGACGGCGCTCCCTGGGTCACGGACAGCGGCCTCAACGCCATCGTCCGCGTTGACCCGGCCACACGCGAGGTGAAGACGTTCGCGCTTCCCGCCGGCTCCGCCAGCGCCAACCTCAACACCGCCGCCTTCGACAAGCAGGGCCGCCTCTGGTTCACCGGCCAGAACGGCGTCTACGGCCGCCTCGACCCCGCGACGGGCGCCATCCAGGTCTTCGACGCGCCGCGCGGCCGCGGCCCCTACGGCATCGCGACGACGCCGGCCGGCGACGTCTACTACGCCTCGCTCGCCGGCAGCTACGTCGGCCGTATCGACCTTGCGACCGGCGCGGCGACCGTCCTGGAGCCGCCGACGGCGAACCAGGGCGCCCGTCGCGTCTGGTCGGACTCCCGCGGCCGCGTCTGGGTGAGCGAGTGGAACAGCGGGCAGGTCAGCGTCTACGACCCGTCGAGCGGCACCTGGCGTGCCTGGAAGCTGCCCGGCGCGCGGCCGCAGGCCTACGCCGTCTACGTCGACGAGCGCGACAAGGTCTGGCTCACCGACTTCGGCGCCAACGCCATCGTGCGCTTTGACTCGGAGACAGAGCGCTTCGAGTCGTTCGCGCTGCCGCACGCCAACGCCAGCGTGCGCCAGCTCCTCGGCCGGCCGGGCGAGGTCTGGGGCGCCGAATCGGGCGCCGATCAGCTGGTCGTGATCAGGTACTGAGCGAGTAGCCGGTTGACCCTCACGTCCTACGATGGAGTCTCTACTCCCATTTGAAGAAGCGAACGCTGAGTAGGGCGGATCCAATCAGGAAGCCGGCCGTGACTAGAGCCGACGTCGCAGCCCAGCCGTAACCTAGCCATGGGTCCTGAAGCACCAGGATTACATGGGTCAGGGGAAGAACCTCGCCGAGTGTTCTCATCGTGTCGCCGAAGGTTTCACGCGGTGGACCAGACCCTGAAATCATGAACATGACAAAGAAAAGGATCAGGCCGGCAGACTGAGCCGCGCGTGAGTTTGGCAGCACAGCTCCTAGAAGAGTCCCTATCGTTCCGAAAGTAAGGAAGCTCAACAAGAAGGCGATCAACAGCTCGGGAAGGTGGCGCGGCCAGAACGTGCCAAAGGCGATTCGCGCTGCAATGGTTATTGACAAGGCCCCAACGACCGCCATTAGAGCGCCAACGATCAGCTGAGATCCGAGAATCGACCAGATCGGCAGAGAGGAGGCTCGGAAACGGCGCAGGACGCCTCGCTCGCGATAGCCAGCTAGCCGCAGTGGCAAAGCCAAAAGGCCAATTGATGCAAAAACGAGACCCACATAGGCGGGAACGTAGTAATCCGTTGGACCTACGCCGCGCCAGACGCGTACGTCCTCTTCATTTTCGAGTTGGTTACCAAAGACGCTCGCCAGAATGAACAGAACGAAGAACGGAAACGCGAAAGTGAATATGAGTGTGAAGGGGTCCCGCACGAAGAGCTTTAGCTCCACCCAACTGAGCTTTCGAAGTGTCGTCACTCGGGTGCGCCTGTTATCCGGAGGAAAACATCTTCCAAGCTGGGCTGCTGCACCCGGAAGTCCACGGGCGCGAGGCCTCGTTCCGCGAGGGCCGCGGCGACTCGAACGATTACTGCGTCGCTACCTAGTACTTCCATCCGTTGGCCGCGCTTGACTGCGGATATCACATCCGGAGTCCTTTCCAGCCAGTCGACGTCATTGCCGGCATAGTCAAACGAGACTCTTATTTCCGGGGCGTAGTTCGCGATTAGATGTTGCGGACTGCCTAAAGCAGCAACCCGGCCTTGATTAATGACGGCGATTCGATCGCATAGATGCTCAGCCTCGTCCATGAAATGAGTTACCAATACGACGGTCACACCCGAATCACGTACCTTCTGAATTAGATGCCAGGCGGTTCGACGGGCGGCAGGATCAAGGCCCGCAGTCATCTCGTCGAGAAACACGATCTCCGGGCTGGTCACCAGTGCGAGCGCGATGAAGAGTCTCTGCCGCTGACCGCCTGATAGGCTAGAGAAAAACCCCGTGGCCTTGTCGGCGAGCCCCCAGTCTTCAAGGAGCGACCTCCAATCGCCGCCGCGCGCCCCAAACGACGCGAAGAGGTCGAGAGCCTCCCAGACTTTGATTCGTTCAGGAAGCGCGGACTCTTGAAGCTGCGAGCCGAGGCGACCCCGTAATCCAGGGTCGCGCGGTTCGAGACCGAGCACTCGAATCGAGCCAGAATCAGGATGGCGTAGGCCTTGCAAGCATTCGACAGTCGTCGTCTTACCGGCTCCGTTTGGACCTAAGAGGGCGAAGATCTCGCCTTGTTCAACTTCGAAAGAAACATCATCCACCGCGACGACGTTGCCATAGGTCTTTCTCAGGTGCTCGAGGGAGATCACATTGGTCATGCTGAGCGCCCCGGCCTTTGCTTATCAAGCATGGCCTGCCTAAGCATGGCCTGGCGCTAGCCGCGCGACGAGAGCCGAAGGACTATCTGGACAGGGACACCTGGCCCTTCGCGAAAGCGATGGAAGTCGTAGCGGCGCCTGCCTTCTCGCTTACACCTGCACCTCGCGCAGGTCGGGCGCGGCGACAACCGGCGCGTCCGTCAGCGCCTGCACCTCGTCGAGCGTGAAGCCGGGCGCGACCTCGCGCAGGCGGAAGTGGTCGCCCTTCGGCTCGAAGAGGCCGAGGTCGGTCATGACCAGCGTGACGACGCCGGCGGCCGTTATCGGCAGCGTGCAGCGGCGCAGGAGGCGCGGCTCGCCCGTGCGCTGCGTGTGATCCATGAGGATGAAGACGCGCTGGGCGCAGGCGGCGATGTCCATCGCGCCGCCGATGCCGCCGCCCCTGCGGCCGGCCGTCTTCCAGTTCGCGAAGTCGCCGTTCATCGCCGCCTCGTAGGCGCCGAGGACGCCGACGTGGAGGCGGCCGGCGCGGATCACGCCGAAGCCGTCGGCGTGGTGCATGATCGAGGCGAAGGGCCGCAGCAGCACCGGCTGCAGGCCGGCGTTGACGATGTACGGCCCGGCCTCCTCGACCGTCGCGATGCGCCCGTAGCCGATGACGCCGTTCTCGGAGTGGAGGATGACCGTTCGCTCCGCCGGGATGAAGTCGGAGCAGAGCGTCGGCATGCCGACGCCGAGGTTGACGATCCAGCCGTCCTGGAACTCGGCCGCCAGGCGGGCCGCCATCATGTCGCGCGTCAGGCGCGCCTTCTTCACCGTCTCAAGCCCGCCGCGTCGCGCTGCCCGTCACCGACGACGGGCCGAAGCTCGTGTGTAGGACGTCGTCCGCGCCGATCTTGACGATGCGCTGCACGTAGATGCCCGGCGTGTGGACGTGGTCGGGGTCGATGCTGCCGATGGGGACGATCTCTTCGACCTCGGCGATGGTGCAGCGCGCCGCCGCCGCCATCAGCGGGTTGAAGTTGCGCTGGGAGAGGCGGTAGACCAGGTTGCCGAACTCGTCCGCCCGCCAGGCCCGCACGAAAGCGTAGTCGGCCGTTATCGCCTGCTCCAGGATGTAGGTGCGGCCGTTGAAGACGCGGTGCTCCTTGCCCTCGGCGACCTCCGTCCCGACGCCGGTCGGCGTGTAGAAGGCGGGGATGCCGGCGCCGCCGGCGCGGATGCGCTCGGCCAGCGTCCCCTGCGGCACCAGCTCCGCCTCGATCTCGCCCGCCTCGTTCAGCCCTTCGAGGGGTGAGCGCCGCGATGGGTGCGTCGACGCCGTGAAGGCGAGGACCACCTTGCGCACGCGCCGCTCCGCCACCAGCGTCGTGCCGGTGACGATGCCCTGGGGCGCGCCGCCGCCGGGCGAGGTCGTGTTGGCGATGAGCGTCAGGTCGCGGGCGCCCTGGCGGTGCAGCGCCGCCATCAGGTTGTGCGCCGTGCCCGGCCCGAAGCCGCCGAGGAGGATGCTGGCGCCGTCCGGGATGTCCCCGACCGCCTCGTCGAAGCTGGAGAGAACCTTCGGCTCCATCGCTCCCTTGAACCTCCGGAATCGGACGTACTGTAGCGCACGGAACTAGGAACAAGGAACAAGCAACCAGGAACCGGGAGCAGGGTCGGGGGTCGGGGGTCGGGGGCAGGGATAGGGAGGCCCCGGCCCCCGACCCCTGTTCCCAGGCGGCGGCGCAGGCGTTATCCTTGCGCTTGATTTCATCAGGCATCGACCAGGAGGAAGAGGAATGGCACGCTTTCTCGTGGAAGCCCACCACGTCCCGGAGGACTGCGTCCGAGACCTGGACAGCATTCTCGGCATGAGCCGGGAGCTGCTCGGTCGCTTCGACTGGGGCTGCAAGCATGGCGAGCACATCGGCTGGGCCGTCGTCGAGGCGCAGGACCAGGCCACGGCGCGGCGACTGCTGCCGACGACGTTTCGCGACAAGGCGCGCGTCTTCCAGCTGACGAAGTTCACGCCGGAGGACGTTAAGTCCTTCCAGGCGGGGCACTAGGGGACGCGTCAGCTGGGGTAGTAGCGATGCGGCGTCGCGCGGAGCCCACAACAAGGAGGCAGGGATGAAGGTCAAGCGCAGCGCTTTGGGCGTCATCATCTCGCTGGTGGTGTTGGCCGGCTTGCTTTCCCTGCCGAGGGGCAGCGAGAAGGCAAGCGCCGCCACTACGCTGACGCTGGTGCCCGTCGCGGACACTTACGTGAGCGCCGCCGCGCCCTCGACCGTCTACGGCGCCTCCAACCGCTTGGTCGTCGACGGCTCCCCGGTCTCGCGCGTGTTCATCCGGTTCGATCTCACCGCCGTGACTGGCACCGTGCAGTCTGCCCGTCTCCGTCTGCACGTGGCGAACGTGTTTAATGCCCAGAGCCCGGCGGGCGGAAGCGTCGCCTCGACGACCAGCACCGCCTGGTCGGAAGCGAGCACCTCCTGGAACAACCAGCCGGCGATCGATGGCCCCCTGCTTGGGGCTCTCGGAGCGGTTTCCCGCAACACCTGGGTCGAAATCGACGTGACGCAGGCCGTAGACGCGGGCGCGATCGTGTCCCTCGCTCTCTCCTCAACCAACTCCAACGGTGCGTACTACGACAGCCGCCAGTCCGGGGCCCTGGCGCCCCAGCTGATCCTCAGCGTCGATGAGCCCACCACTGTCACGCCGCCGCCGACAGCCACGGCGACGCCGACAGCCACGGCGACGCCCTCGCCGAGCCCCACGGCGACGCCGACGCCCTCGCCGACAGCCACGCCCTCGCCGGCGCCGGGCCCGTCGACAGTACTCAGCCCGGTGGCCGACGCCCATGTCGACTCGGGCGCGCCGTCGACGGCGTACGGAACATCCACGCAGCTGATCGTTGACGGGTCGCCGGTGCGGGAGGCGTATCTCCGCTTCGACCTGACCTCTCTTTCGGGCCCGGTCAAGGACGCGCGGCTGCGGCTCCATGTCTCGAACACGGCGAGTGCAGGCACCCCTTGGGGTGGCACGGTCGCGCTTGTGAGCAACGTGACCTGGGACGAAGCGACGCTGACCTACGCCAACCGGCCGACGGGCTGGGGGACCACGGCTGCCGCCTTTGGTGTGGTCGCGGTCAACACCTGGGTCGAAGTCAACGTCACGGCGGCCGTGACGACGGGCGCTCCGGTCACGTTCGGTGTCCGGTCAGCCAACACGGACGGCGCCTACTACGACAGCCGTGAGTCGGGCGCGAACGCGCCGCAGCTCATCGTCACGTTGGGAACGCCGGCTTCGGTCGACAACGGCGTGGTCGTGGCGGCGGTCGGTGACATGGTATGCGCCCCGAGCGGCAGCGTGACGTCTACGACCTGCCGGCAGCTTCAGGTCTCGAATATCGTCGCCAATGACCCGGCAGTCCAGGTCTTCCTGGCGCTCGGCGACCTCCAGTACGAGAACGGCGAGCTCGCCTACTTCCAGTCCGCCTACGAGGCTTCGTACGGGCGCTTCAAGGCGAAGACGAAGCCGGCGGTCGGGAATCACGAATACAACATGCCTGGAGCGGCCGGCTATTACGATTACTTCGGAGCCGCGGCCGGCGATCCGGCGAAGGGCTATTACAGCTTCGACGTTGGTGCCAC
>DATBWN010000274.1:0-15975 GCA_036514755.1 Dehalococcoidia bacterium
CTGCGACTCAAGTACCTCCGTCGCCGGCTCTGCCCGCGCCTTCTGCGCCAGGTACACCTCCCAGCGCCCCTCCGAGGCCGTCCACGCCTCGGCCTCGCGCCGCGCCTGGCGCTCGTGCACCACCTCGTCCGGCGCCCAGCATTGGACGACGAGCAGGCGCGCCCGGTTCGTTCTCGCCAGACGCTCGACGGGCTCCCGCTGCCGCCGCTCGATGAACGTCCCGTCGGCAACTACCGGCCGCCCGGCGGCGAGAAACGCCCCCGCCTCGCGCTCCAGCTCCCCGTACACGCGCTGGCGCGCCTCTGGCGTGTAGATTCCCGCGTCGACCTGCGCGCCGCGGCCGCGCTCCGCGAACAGCTCGCGCCGCACCATGTCCGTCGAGAGCAGCACGGCGCGCAGGCGCGCCGCCAGCACGCCGGCGAGCACGCTCTTGCCGCTGCCGCTCGGGCCCGTGACCAGCACGAGCACCCTGCGCCGCTTCCGGCGTGTGTACGACTCCGCCAGCCGGAAGTAGCGCCGCGCCCGCCGCCGCGCCTCCGCCTTCTGGCGCGCGCCTACATCCCGGTCCTCCAGCAGCAGGCTCTCGACCTTGCCGCGCACCAGGGCCCGATAGCACTTGAAGAGGTCGAGGAGCAACGGCAGCTCCTTGTCGCCGACGGCCGCCGCGTACAGCCCGACGAAGAGGTCGGAGAGGTCCGGCCGGCCGCGATAGTCGAGGTCCATGGCCAGGAAGGCGGCGTCCAGCCCCGTGTCGCCGTAGCGAAAGGCGTCGTTGAACTCGATGCAGTCGTAGATGCAGATGCCGTCCGGCAGCGACGGGTCGAAGCAGACGGCGTCGCTGCGCAGGTCGCCGTGGCAGTCGCGCACCCGGCCCTCGGCCACGCGACGGCGCAGCAGCGGCTCCTCGTCCCGCAGGAAGGACGCCGCGAACGCCTCGATGCGGGCGAAGCGGCGCTCGCCCAGCGTCCGCCCGACGAATGGCCTCACCAGGGCGAGGCTGTCGCGCCAGTTCTTGGCCTGCGTCTCGTAGCCGCCGATGCGCGAGATCTCCGGCCCGCGCTCCGCCTCGCGGTGCAGCTCTGCCAGCCGCGCCGCAACGCGGCCGATCATCTCGAAATCGACCTCGCCCCGCGCCAGCAGGCGGTCCATCATCCCCTCGCGCGGCAGGCGCTTCATGTGCACCAGGTAGTCGACGGCCTCGCCCTCGCCGCCTGCCCTGAGCCCGGTCGAAGGGCCGGCGTAGTAGCGGCCGTCGCGACGCGTGAGCGGCACGACGCCGAGGTAGACGCCGCCGGGGCAGCCGCGCCGGTTCAGGCGCACCTCCGCCTCGCAGGCGGCCTTGCGCTTCGCCAGCGTGCTGAAGTCGACGAAGCCGAAGTCCACGGCCTTCTTCAGCTTGTAGACCTCGTCGTCGACCAGGAAGACGTAGGAGATGTGCGTCTGGATGAGCTCGATGCGCCGCACCGGGCGCGTGTAGGCGCCCTTGCGCAGCAGCGCCCGCACGTGCGCGGGAAGCGGCTCCTTCACGCTTCTGTCTTTCCGCGAAACGCCGGTGGGTGGAAGCGGGAGCGCAGAGAGCCTGTCCTGAGCCTGACGAAGGAGCGCAGCGCCTCTGCTGGGGGGTGTGGGGGGTGTCCCCCCACACTTCTTCTCATCAGCAGGCGGAGCAGACCGCGAGGGATGCGCAGCCGCCGCGCCTCCGCGGGAGATGCGCTTGACAGCGTCTCGACCTCCTACAGGTCCTCGAAGTGCGTCAGCCGCTTCAGGCTGCGATAGCGGTCGAGGATCTCGTCGTGCGTGAGCCTCTGCAGGCGTTTCGTGCCGAAGTCCTCCACGCACAGCGACCCCATGGCGTTGCCGAAGATCATCGCCTGGCGGAGCACGCCGTTGTCCAGGCTCGCTTGCTGCGCCAGGTAGCCGAAGAAGCCGCCCGCGAAGCTATCGCCGGCACCGGTGGGGTCCTGCTCGTCCTCCAGCGGGTAGGCCGGCGCCACGAACAGCTCGTCGTCGGCGATGAGCATCGACCCATGGGAGCCGCGCGTCGCCACGAGCGTTTTCGGGCCCATGGCGTGGATCTTCGCCGCCGCCTTGCGCAGGTTGTACTCGTCCGCCAGCTGCCGTGCCTCCGAGTCGTCGATCTTCAGGATGTCGACGTGTCTCAGCACCTCGCGCAGCTCGCTGGGCGTCGTCTCGATCCAGAGGTTCATCGAGTCCATGCCCACCAGGCGCTTCGACTCCACCTGCTCCAACACACTCAGCTGCAGGCTTGGGTGCATGTTGCCCAGGAAGACGATGTCCGCCTGGCGATAGGAGGGCGGCAGCTTCGGCTGGAAGCTCTCGAAGACGTTGAGCTCCGTGAACAGCGTCTCGCGGTCGTTGAGGTTGTAGCTGTACTCGCCGCCCCAGCGGAACGTCTTGCCCGGCGCCCGCTGCAGCCCCTGCAGATCGATGCGCTTGTTGGCGAAGACCGCCATGTGCTTCTCGCTGAAGTCCTCGCCCACCACCGCGACGAGGTTCACGTCCGTGAACTGCGACGCCGCCAGTGCGAAGTAGGTCAGCGAGCCGCCGACTATGTCCTTCGCCTCGCCGAACGGCGTCCGGATGGTGTCGAAGGCGACCGAGCCAACAGCGAGAATCGACATGTCAGCTCCTTTCGGTGCTACTCAGTCCCCAGCTCATCCCCCGACATCACGCGGAAGCCGATCTTCAGGTCCACCTGGTACCAGGCGACGCGGCCGTCCTCGATGCGACCGCGCACCTGCTGCACCTCGAACCAGTCGAGGCCCTTCAGCGTCGCCGCCGCCCGCGCCACAGCCGAGTCGATCGCCTCCTTGAGGCCCACATCGGACGTCCCGACGAGCTCGATGATCTTGTAGGTCTGGCCTGCCATGCTATCTCCTCCTCGGGCCATTGTACCCGCGCCCGGCGTTAGTCGAACGCCGGTCATGCAGGGGTACAGGGGGCGGAGCCTCCCGACGGGGAGTGTGAGAGCCTGTCCTGAGCCTGTCGAAGGAGGTGTCCCCTCACAACCTCTTCTATATCTGGCGGAGCAGACAAGCCCCGACTTCTGTCGGGGCGCAGAGCCTGCCCTGAGCTTGCCGAAGGGATGCGCAGCATTACAGCCAGCCGTGCTCCCGGTACCACGCCAGCGTTTGCGCCATCCCCTCCGCGATGGAGAGCGTCGGCCGCCAGCCCAGGTCCCGCTCGATCGCCTCGTTGTCGCAGACCCAGTAGCGCTGGCGCATCTGGTCGATCTGGTCCGGGCTCAGCGGCAGCGGCCGCCGGATCAGCTTCGACGCCAGCCCGCCGAGCCAGCCGGCCGCCACGTAAAGGAAGGGCGGCGTCGGGATCAGGCGCGGCCGCCTGCCCGTTGCCGCCGCGTACGCGTCGACGATCTGGCGCCAGGTGTACGGCTCGCCGTCGCAGATCGTGTAGACGCCGCCCGACGGCCCCTCCGCGGCGACCACGCCCGCGATGGCCGCCGCCGCGTCGTAGACGTGCACGAGCGACGCGCGGTTGCGGCCGTCGCCGAGCAGGGGGAAAACCCCCAGCTTCGCGATGCGGTAGAGGGGCAGGAAGGCGCGGTCGCGGGGGCCGTAGACGGCCGGCGGCCGCACGACGGCGACGCTCATCTCTTCCTGCAGGGCGAGGACGGCCTTCTCTCCCGCCGCCTTGGAGCGGCCGTAGGCGCTGATCGGCGCCGATTCGTGCGGCGGCACCGGCCGGCCGTCCGGGCTCGGGCCGGCCGCCTGCAGGCTGGACACGTAGACGAAGCGCCGCGCGCCAGCGGCCAGCGTAGCCTTCGCTATCGCCGCCGTGCCCGCGGCGTTCACGGCGACGTACTCGGCCTCGGTCAGCGCCGCCGTCAGGGTCAGCCCGCCGAGATGGACGACGGCGTCGACGCCCGCCGCGGCGCGCGCCAGCGACGCCTCGTCGCGCAGGTCGCCGTCGACCCGCTCGTAGCAGCTGAGCCCGTCGAGGAACTCCGTCTTGCTCGTGCGGCGCAGCAGCAGGCGCAGGTCGTGCCCCTGCGCAGCCAGCCGCTCCGCCACGTGCGAGCCGATGAAGCCGTTCGCCCCGGTTACGAGTACGCGCATCGCTAGAGGGCCTGCCCTGAGCCCTGTCGAAGGGCCTTCTCGAAGATACGGTAGCGCTTGTAAGCGTAGGCGTTCCAGTGGGGCAAGATCGCTATCATGCGCGCGTTGCTCTCCAGCACCCACGACTCCTCGCACCACTTGTAGCGGCGCGTCAGGGCGGCCCGGTACAGCTCGTAGAGCAGGAGGTAGGGAAGGCCGTGCAGCTCCCGCGTGCCGAACTTCGGCTTCACGCCGAAGATGAAGACGCGCCCCGTCTCCGTGCCGCGCACCTTCAGCCGCCACAGGAGCTTCAGCGCCTTCCACGGGTCGATGAAGCCGCGAAAGTCGCGGATCGCCTCGTAGAGGTTGGGCAGGCCGGCCACCATCCCCGCCGGCTCGCCGTTCACCTCGGCGATGAGGACCATGCGCGGGTCGGCGATGAGCCGCAGGTCGGACGCCAGCTTGCGCGCCGCCCGCTGCGAGACGCGGACGTAGCCCCAGTTGTCCAGCCATGCCTCGTTGTAGATGTCGAGGAGCAGGTCCACCTCCTGCCGCAGCCGCCGCATGTTGATCGGCCGGACGCGCAGCCCCGGCACTGCCCGCGTCCGCTCGATGGCCGGCAACATCCGCGCCGGCGGCTCCTCCATCTGCCAGCGAAAGGCCAGCAGGTCGATCGCCTTGGCGTAGCCGGCGCCCTCCACCAGCCCCTGGTAGTACGGCGGCGCGTAGGTCGTGGCGATCATCGGCGGCTGGTCGAAGCCCTCGACCATGAGCCCGACCTCCTCGTCGATGCTGAGGCTGAACGGCCCGCGGATGCAGTCCATGCCCCGCTGGCGCAGCCAGTCTTCCGCCGCGCCCAGCAGGGCTCGCGCGACCGCCGCGTCGTCTACCGACTCGAAGAGGCCGAAGAAGCCCGTCCGCTCGCCGTGCTGCTCGTTGTGGCGGCGGTCGACCTGGGCGCTGACGCGGCTCAGAACCTCGCCGTCTCGCCGCGCTAGGAAGAGCTGCGCCTCGCCGTGGTCGAAGAACGGGTTCTTCTTCTCCGAGATCACGTCTCGCTGAAGGAGGAGGAGGTTCGGCACCCAACGCGGGTCGTCCCTGTAGATGCGCCAGGGCAGCCGCAGGAACGCCTCTCGCTCCGCCTTCGTCCGCACAGGGACGATTTCGACGCTCACGCGGTCACGATGTCGCTCGGTTTGGCGGACGAGCGGATTCAGGACACGATGCCGTGGCGGCGCCCCAGCTCCCCCATCAGCTCAACGGCCCGATTTATCTGCTCCGGCGAGTGCGTGGCCATGCAGCTGGTGCGCAGGATGCCGGCGCCCTTCGGCACGGCCGGGAAGATCGAGGCGTTGGTGTAGACGCCGCCGGCGAGCAGCTGCTTCCAGAAGCTGACCATCTTCACCTCGTCGCCGATGACGATGGGCACGATGGGCGTCTGCGTGTTGCCGATATCGAAGCCGGCGCCGCGCAGGCCGTCGCGCAGCAGCTTCGCGTTCGCGTTCACCTTGTCGACCAGCTCAGGCTCGTCCATCAGCACCTCGAGCGCCGTCGTCGCCGCCATGACAGCCGAAGGGGCCATGCTCGCCGTGAACAGCCCCGGCCGCGCGAAGTGCCTGATCCACTCGATGACCTCTTCCGGCCCGCAGACGAACCCGCCGATGGACGCCAGCGACTTCGAGAAGGTGCCAAAGAGCAGGTCCACTTCCTTCTCGAGGCCGAAGTGGCTGCCCGTGCCGCGCCCGCCGACGCCCAGCACGCCGACGGCGTGCGCGTCGTCCACCAGCAGGCGCGCGCCGTAGCGCTGACACGCCTTGACGATGCCCGGCAGAGGCGCGATGTCGCCGCCCATGCTGAACACGCCGTCGATGACCACCAGCACCGGCTTCGTCCGCGTCACCTCCGCCAGTATCTCCTCCAGGTGCTCGACGTCGTTGTGCCGGAAGCGGAACAGCTCCCCGTCCGACATCTTGCAGCCGTCGTAGATGCTGGCGTGGTCGCCCTTGTCGATTACGACGGCGGCGCGGCGGTTCACCAGCGCCGAGATCGCCCCCACGTTCGCCTGGTAGCCGGTCGTGAAGGTCAGGCACGCCTCGTAGCCGAAGAAGCCGGCCAGTATCTCCTCCAGGCGCTCGTGCAGCTTCGTCGTCCCGTTCAGCAGGCGCGACCCCGTCATCGACGTCCCGTACGTCTCGACCGCGTCCCGCGCCGCCTTCACGACCCGTGGGTGACGCGTCAGGCCGAGGTAGTTGTTGGAGCCGAGCATGATCACGCGCTTGCCGTCGATGATCGCTTCCGGCCCCTCGTTCATCTCCAGGGCCTTGTAAAACGGATAAAGGCCGAAGGCCTTCGCCTGCTTTACAAGCGTGAACGAGCGCGCCTTGCTGAAGACGTCCCGGCTCTCTGGGTCGTCGTAAGCGTCGATGGAAACAGCGTCTACGGAGAGCGAATCCGGGATCTCTGCCGTCAGGGGTTTCGTCTCTGAGGCCAGCTGCTTAGCCCCTTTCCCGGTCATCATGGCCGTCATCGAGAAGGCGGTCACTTCGCCCGGAGCCGAGTAGCATGTACCACGCGTCTCGACGCGTTGTCAAGGAACGCGCGTCCCGGTTGGGTCACTCTAGACGGCTGGTCCCAGCCACGCGCTCGAACCGCGCTTCCTCGTCGAGCGGATCGTCCTTCGGCGAGTCAGGACGAACGCTACGCAGAATGACGCGCTGCCGGCGTCCTCAGTCAGCGCCCTCGATCTAAGAACCGCAGGTAGTTCGCGGTCACCCAGAAGCCGAAGGTGACCAGCGCCAGGTTTACCGTCGCCACGCCGCGCGGGTCGTCGACGTAGAGCAGGCCCGTCAGGCCGCCCGCCAGGAGGCCCATCATGAGGAAGAGGCGCCGCAGCATCGCCTCGTCGTCGTGGCTGCCGCGCATGCCGGCCGAAGTCGCCAGGATCCACCAGAGGCCCATGTAGCCGAAGACGAGACTGCGCAGCATCCGCCCCGGGCTGTCCAGCACGGAGGCCGCCAGGAACGCCGCGAAGATGCCCAGGATCAGCAGGAACGTCCCCATGGCGATGGTGAAGCCGCGCGGCAGCATCATGGAGAGGATGCGCGGCGAGTAGTGGACGAGCTGCCACATGAGGGCCAAGAGCGCGGCGATCAGGAGTATCAGGATCACGTGGTACACCGAGACGCTCCCTGCCTCGAAGCCGCGGGGTATCCGTACCGTCGCCACTATAACCGCGCGCCCCGTTTACGTAAACCGCCGTACCATGCCCTTCGAGAAGCCGCGCAGATGCCTCGTCTTCGAACCAGCGCCCTGGCCTGCTGTGCTAAAGTGAACTCGATAGCATGACCAAGACCGCCGTACCGACGGCCGCGGAGCTCGTCGCCCGCGCCGGCGATAACGTCTCCCCGGAGCGCGCCCACCTCATCGAGGACGCCTACGGTTTCGCCGCGGAGTGTCACGACGGCCAGTTGCGCAAGTCGGGCGACCCCTACATCGTTCACCCCGTGGACGCCGCCATGACCATCGCCGGCCTCAACCTGGACGGCGCCGCCATCGCCGCCGCCCTGCTGCACGACGTCGTCGAGGACTGCGGCGTCCCCAACCAGGAGATCGTCCGCCGCTTTGGCGACGACGTTGCCCACCTCGTCGAAGGCGTCACTAAGCTCAGCCGCCTCAGCCTCCTGCGCCCCGAGGACCCGGTCTGGGACGAGGATGTTCAGGCGGGCAACCTGCGCAAGATGTTCCTCGCCATGGCGGAGGACATCCGTGTCGTCATCATCAAGCTCGCCGACCGCCTGCACAACATGCGCACCCTGGACGCCCTGGAGCCGGCGCGGCAGCTGCGCATCGCCCGCGAGACGATGGAGATCTACGCCCCCCTCGCCCAGCGCCTCGGCCTCGGCCAGATCGCCCACGAGCTCGAGGACCTCGCCTTCTGCTACGTGGAGCCGGAGGCCTACACGCGCATCAGCGAGCTCCTCGCCGCCAGCCGCGAGGGCCGCGAGCGCTACGTCGCCCAGGTCGAGAAGCTCCTCCGCTACGAGCTCACGCGCCAGGGCATCACCGCGGAGCTCTCCGGCCGCGCCAAGACCGTCTTCAGCATCCACCAGAAGATGCAGAAGTACGCCGAGATGGCGAAGTCGTTCAACGACATCTACGACCTCCTCGCCATCCGCGTCCTCGTCGACACGGTCGCCGACTGCTACCACGCCCTCGGCGTCGTCCACGGGCTGTGGCGACCCCTGCCCGGCCTCTTCGACGACTACATCGCCAACCCGCGCGAGGGCGTCTACCAGTCGCTGCACACCACCGTCATGGGCCCCGGCGCCCGGCCCCTGGAGGTGCAGATCCGCACCTATGACATGCACCGCACGGCCGAGTACGGCGTCGCCGCCCACTGGCGCTACAAGGAGGGCAGCCGCCAGGACCGCGCCTTCGAGGAGCGCATCACCTGGCTGCGCCAGCTCCTGGAGTGGCAGCGCGAGACCGCCGAGGCGGAGGAGTTCGTCGAGTACGTCAAGACGGACATCTTCCGCGACCAAGTCTTCGTCTTTTCACCCAAGGGCGAGGTCAAAGACCTCCCGGCCGGCGCCACGCCCATCGACTTCGCCTTCCGCATCCACACCGACATCGGCTTCCACGCCGTCGGCGCCCGCGCCAACGGCCGCCTCGTCCCCCTCACCTACAAGCTGCAGAACGGCGACGTCGTCGAGATCCTCACCAGCCGCGCCTCGCGCGGGCCCTCGCGCGACTGGCTCAACGCCAACCTGGGCTACGTCAAGACCGGCCACGCCCTGGCCAAAATCCGCCAGTGGTTCAAGCGCCAGGAGCGCGACGAGAACATCGTCCGCGGCCGCGAGCTACTGGAGCGCGAGCTGCGCCGCCTCGGCGTCAGCCTGGGCGACTTCCTTCCCGACCTGCTCAAGTGGTTCAAGCACGAGTCCGCGGAGGACTTCTACGCCGCCGTCGGCTTCGGCGGCGTCAGCCTCACCCAGGTCGCGGGCCGGATCGCGCCCCTGGTGCGCCAGCCCGAGCCGGCCGAGGCGCCGGCGCCAGCCGTCCGCCAGCCGGCTCCGGCCTACTCGATCCGCGTCCTCGGCACCGGCGACGTCCTCACCCAGCTCGCCCGCTGCTGCAGCCCCGTCCCCGGCGACGCAATCACCGGCTACGTCACGCGCGCCCGCGGCGTCACCGTCCACCGCGCCGACTGCCACAACGTCACGAACAGCAGCGAGACCGAGCGCCTCGTCGACGTCGAGTGGGGCGCCCGCGGCCAGCTCTTCCCCGTCGCCATCAAGGTCGAGGCCACCGACCGCGTCGGCCTCCTGCGCGACCTGAGCACGATCATCGCCGACGAAAAGGTGAACATGGCCGGCGTCCGGACGCGGGAGCACCCCGACCGCACCGTCACCGTCTCGATCACGCTCGAGACCACCGGCGTCGAGCAGCTCTCGCGCCTCTTCGCCAAGATCGAGGGCGTCCACGGCGTCTACGCCGTCGCCCGCGAGAGCGACACCTCCCCCTCCGCCCGCGAAATCGCCTGAAACTCTCTCGCCGGCCTGTGGGCAGGCGCGCGCTATAATCTCTCGCGGCAAGACCAACCCGTCTCCTCAAACCACGGATCATCTCGCATCCGTGGAACCAGATTCTTCGCTTCGCTCAGAATGACAGCAGAGCGTGTAGTAGAAAGGCACCATCGTGGAGTACAGGAACCTCGGTAAGTCAGGCCTCCAGGTTTCGGCCGTCGGCCTCGGCTGCAACAACTTCGGCGGTCGCGTCGACGCCGAAGGCACCGGCGCCGTCGTCAACAAGTGCATCGACGCCGGCATCACCTTCTTCGACACGGCCGACGCCTACAGCCAGGGCCGGTCGGAGGAGTACCTCGGCGCCGCCCTCAAGCCCCACCGCCGCAACGTCGTCATCGCCACGAAGTCCTTCCTGCCCATGGGCGAAGGCCCCTACTGGTCCGGCGCCTCCCGCAAGTACCTCATGGACGCCCTGGACGCCTGCCTCCGCCGCCTCGACACCGACTACATCGACGTCTACCAGATGCACCGCTGGGACGCCCGCACGCCCATCGAGGAGACCCTGCGCGCCCTGGACGACATGGTGCGCTCGGGCAAGGTGCGCTACGTCGGCTGCAGCAACGTCAGCGGCTGGCAGGTCGTCGAGGCGGCATGGACGGCGAGGACGGAGCACCTGACGCCCTTCGTCAGCGCCCAGAACCAGTACAACCTCCTCGAGCGCGGCCCCCAGCCTGAGCTCATCCCCGCCTGCGAGAAGTACGGCCTCGGCCTGCTGCCCTACTTCCCCCTCGCCTCCGGTTTCCTCACGGGCAAGTATCGCCCCGGCCAGCCGGCGCCGGAGGGCACCCGCCTCGCCAATGCCGCCTTCGCCCGCTTCACGGGCAACATCCTCAGTGAGCACAACTTCGATGTCCTTCTCAAGCTCGAGGACTTCGCGAAGGCGCGCGGCCACACGATGCTGGAGCTGGCGATGAGCTGGCTCGCCAGCCAGCCCGTCGTCGCCAGCGTCATCGCCGGCGCCACGCGGCCCGAGCAGGTCGAGGAGAACGCCCGCTCCGCCGACTGGCGGCTGACGGCGGAGGAGATGAAGGAGATCGACGACATCATGGGCCTGACGCCGCCGCAGATGGGCTTCGGCGGCGGCCGCCCGCCTGCCGGCGCCCGGCCGGCTGGCAGCGCTCCGCGGTAAGGCTGCGCATCCCTGTCGGTCTGCTCCGCCCGGGAAGTCAAGGGCTGGTGAGGGGACACCTCCTTCGACAGGCTCAGGACAGGCTCTCACGCTCCCCGACAGGGGGCTCTGCCCCCTGTACTCCTGTTATGTCTCCGGAGGCAGAAGGCGCCGGCTGCAGGAGGCTCCCTTACTCCTCGCCGTTGCGCTTCGTCGCGGCCGCGGCCGTCAGCTCTTCGTCCGCAGCCGCGCGGCTCGCGCGACCGGTGCGCCCCTCGCCCTCCAGGCTGCCCGTCATCTGAACGCGGCCGTCCAGCTTCGCGCCCTCGTGCACGCTGAGAACCTTCGTGAACACCTCGGCGTTGACGCGGCTGCGCGGCAGCAGCTCAACCTTCTGGTCGCAGCGGATCTCGCCCTGGAAGCTTCCCGAAACCACGACGAAGGCGGCGCGGACCTTCGCGTCCACCTGCGCCCCGTCCGCCACGTGCACCGTCCCCTTCGTCTGGATCTCGCCTGAGAACGTGCCTTCGACGCGCACGCTGTCTTCCACCGTCAGCGTGCCCTTCCACTTCGCGCCGGCGGCGACGACGTTCGTGCACTTCTCGGGCGGCGTCGGGCCGGTCTGACCGAAGGGCCGCACGTCGCCGGAGAGCGTCGGCGTCTCCTCCGCCGGCGAGACGTCCTTCAGCTTGCTCGCCTCGCCGAGGAAGATCGCCTCCGAGCGCGCGCCCGGGCCCGTGGCCTCGTGCCGGCCCTTCGCGTCCGGCCGCAGCGGATTGCTGCCGATAAAGCTCATCGCAGCCTCCTTCCTGGAGTTGGCGGCCCGGCGTTGTCGTTCAGACTGGGTTACTTTGAGGGGCCCCGACGAGTCGGGGCGGAGTGAGCGCGGGTCGCCTGCTATACCGGTGGGCCGTTCTCCTCCCTGGATGGACGACCTCGCGGATTCTAACCGCGGCCCCGTATTCAGTCAACTAGACGCGTGTTAAGCGCCCATCACAAAGCGACGCGAAGGAATGATGGAGCTTATCGAAGCGTATGGGAGGGGCGACCGCTAGCTCTGCCGCTCGCCCTGAGGCTCTCGAAGGGCGAGGTCGCCATCCGGGAGCCCGCCCACAGCGACATCGAGGAAGTTGCGCAGCATGCGCCAGGTCGCGCCCCAGACCACGTCCTCGCCGAAGCGCAGCCCCTCCATCAGCGTCAGCCGGCCGTCGCGCTGGCGCGGCAGCTCTACCAGGTTGTCGCCGTCAAGCGCGTGGCTCAGCGGCACCTCCAGCACGCGCGCCACCTCGGAGGCCTGCGGCCGCCAGACGTACGGCAGCGCGGCGGCGTCGATCTCCCCCACGAAGGCGCTGACGTGGAAGTTGCTGACCGTCACCAGCTCGTCCAGCCGGCCGATGACCCGCACGTGCTCCCGCCGCAGGCCGATCTCCTCCTCGCTCTCCCGCAGCGCCGTAGCGACGATGTCGGCGTCCCGCGTCTCCATCATGCCGCCGGGAAACGAGACCTCGCCGCGGTGGTTCGCCACATGGTCCGTGCGCCTCGTCAGGACGACGTGCAGCTCGCCGCGGTGGAGGAAGACCGGCACAAGCACGCCGGCGCGCGGCCGGCCGTCGCCCTCGAGCTCACGCGCGGCGTAGGCCGCCAGCCGCCGCCGTATCTCTTCAATCACGCTTCCATTATGCGGCTCTGTAACGTCTCCCGTCATGCTGAAGCTCCCGTGTCCCAGCCTTCAGGCTGGGGTCGACCCTTCGCCTTCGCTTATCCTCGCCCGAAGCGCTATCCTCACCTCACGATGGCCGAACCGAAGCGTCCTTCGACCCTTCGACAAGGCTCAGGGCAGGCAGGCTCAGAGCCTGCCCTGAGTGTAGCGAAGGGACAGCGCTTCCGCGCCCCTCGCGGCACCGCCGACATCCTTCCTGAGGACCAGCCCTACTGGCGCTGGGTCCGCCAAACCGCCGTCCGCGTCGCCGAGTCCTACGGCTACGGCGAGATCCAGACGCCGGTCTTCGAGCAGGCCGGCCTCTGGCTGCGACCCGCCGCCCAGGGCACCGACGTCGTCGACAAGGAGATATACCTCTTCGAGGACCGCGGTGGCGACGAGCTCGCCCTGCGGCCCGAGGGCACGCCCAGCGTCTGCCGCGCCTACCTGGAGCACGGCATGGCCTCCTGGCCCCAGCCTGTGCGCCTGTTCTACGTCCAGGCCAACTTCCGCTACGACCGCCCCCAGGCCGGCCGCTACCGCCTCCACCACCAGTTCGGCGTCGAGGCGATCGGCGACGCCGGCCCGGCCATCGACGCCGAGGTCATAGACATCCAGCGCACCTTCTACGACGCCCTCGGCCTGCGCGGCTACACCCTCCACCTCAACAGCATCGGCGACCCGGCCTGCAGGCCCGCCTACGTCGAGAAGCTGCGCGCCTACTACGCCGACAAGCTCGACCGCCTCTGTGGCGACTGCCGCCGCCGCTTCGACCTCAACCCGCTGCGCCTGCTCGACTGCAAGAACGAGCCCTGTCAGCCCTTCAAGGACGGCGCCCCGCAGATCGTCGACAACCTCTGCGAAGCCTGCGCCCAGCACTTCGCCGACCTGCGCCGCCTGCTCGACGACCTCGGCATCGCCTACGCCCTCAACCCGACCCTCGTTCGCGGCCTCGACTACTACACGCGCACCACCTTCGAGTTCGAGCCGGACGAAGAGGGCTCGCAGAGCGCTATCGGCGGCGGCGGCCGCTACGACGGCCTCATCGAGCAGCTCGGCGGCCGGCCGACGGCCGGCATCGGCTTCGGCGCCGGCATCGAGCGCGTCATCCTCAACCTCAAGCGCCTGGGCCTGCAGCCGCCGGATGAAAAGCGACGCCCCGACGCCTTCATCGCCGTCGCCGTTCCGGCCGCTCAGGGCCGCGCCCTGCTCCTCGCCCGCGAGGCGCGCTCTGCCAGCCTCGCAGTCGTCGTCGGCGCCGCCGGTCGCAGCCTCAAAGCCCAGATGCGCCAGGCGGACGCCGTCAATGCCCGCAACGCCCTCATCCTCGGCGCCGCAGAGCTCGCATCAGGCACCGTTACGCTGCGAAACCTCTCGACGGCAGCGCAGGAGCGCCTCACGCCGGGCGAAGCGATAGCACGGCTTTCGCGAAAGGCCTAGCGGGAGTGCAGAGGGCGGCAGCCCTCTGCTCGGGGAGTCTGAGGGGTACTCCCCCTCAGGTAGCTACTAACAAGGGCTGCGCAGGATGCGCAGCCGCCTAGCGAGGCCTCGCCCGCAGGTACACGAACCAGTACACCGCCCCCACCAGCAGCGCCCCGCCAATGACGTTGCCCAGCGTCACCGGCAGCAGGTTCCCCACCAGGAAGTCGCCCACCGTCAGGTTCGCCAGCTCCCCCCTGCTCAGCTCCGACGCCGCCAGCACCGACTCCTTATCCTTCAGCGCCAGCCCCAGCGGGATGAAGTACATGTTCGCCACGCTGTGCTCGAAGCCGCTGGCCACGAATGCACTGATCGGGAACAGCACCGCCAGCGCCTTGTCCGTGTTGCTGCGGGCGCTGTAGCAGAGCCACACCGCCAGACAGACCAGCCCGTTGCAGAGCACGCCCAGCGCCACTGCCTCGCCGAAGTCCAGGTTGACCTTGGCGTTGGCGATGCGCAGCGCGTTCGCGCCGACGGCGTCGCCGTTGAAGCGCCACTGGCCGCTCAGATAGACGAGCAGCACCGTCCCGAGCGCGCCGAGGAAGTTGCCCGCGTAGACCAGGCCCCAGTTGCGCAGCAGCAGCGCCGTGCCCACCTTCCCGCTTGCCCAGGCCATGACGATGAGGTTGTTGCCCGTGAACAGCTCCGCGCCCGCGACTACGACGAGGAACAGCCCCAGGCTGAAGCCCGCGCCGCCCAGCAGCCGCGTCGCGCCGTAACCGAGGCTGGACGCCGTCGTCACCACGGTGAACAGCTCCGCGCCCAGCGCGATGAAAGCGCCGGCCAGGACCGCCAGCGCCAGCGTGTTCAGGATGTCCCCGTTCGCCTTCGCGACGCCGACCGCCTCCGCCCGCTCTGCCATCTGCGGCGGCAGCAGCGGGTCGAAGCTCGAAGGCGCGGGTGCCTGCCTCTCCAGAGGCTCGGAGTCGTCTGCCATGGCTCGATGATGCCGAAAAAGGCGGCGGATCGCTAGCGGGTGCTAGAATGAATGCGGGCCCCCTTCGCCAGGGGGTCTATCTCTAGGATCGGTAACGATGCAGGAAAAGCTTAGAGCCCTCGAAGAGCGGTTCGAGAGCCTGACGCTGGCGATGGCGCGGCCGGAGGTCGCCGCCGACTACCAGAAGCTGCAGGCCCTCGCCAAAGAGCGCGCCTCCCTGGAGGAGGTCGTGCAGCTTCACCGCGCCCTGCGCAAGGTCGAAGCGCAGATCGACGACGCCCGTGCCCTTGCGTCCGACGGCGCCGACGCCGAGCTCGCCCGCCTCGCCCGCGACGAGCTCGCGATGCTCGAGCCCGAGCGCGAGCGCCTCGAGCGCGAGCTGCGTCTCGCCCTGCTGCCCGCCGACCCGCACGACGAGCGCGACGTCATCGTCGAGATCCGCGCCGGCGCCGGCGGCGAGGAGGCGTCCCTCTTCGCGGCCGACCTCTATCGCATGTACGCCCGCTACGCCGAGGCGAAGCGCTGGCCCGTCGACGTCCTCTCCACGAGCGAGAGCGAGAAGGGCGGCTTCAAGGAGATCGTCTTCGAGGTGCATGGCCGCGGCGCTTACTCCCGCCTCAAGTACGAGAGCGGCGCCCACCGCGTCCAGCGCGTCCCCGCCACCGAGGCGCAGGGCCGCATCCACACCAGCACGGCCACCGTCGCCGTCCTGCCGGAGGCCGAGGAGGTCGAGGTCGACGTCGACGACAAGGACCTGCGCACCGAGATCTACCACGCCGGCGGCGCCGGCGGCCAGAACGTCAACAAGGTCGCCACGGCGGTGCGCATCACCCACGTGCCCACTGGCATCGCCGTCCAGTGCCAGGACGAGCGCTCTCAGCTCAAGAACCGCGTCAAGGCCATGGCCGTCCTGCGCGCCCGCCTCCTCCAGCGCAAACGCGAAGAGCAGGAGGCGCAGATCAGCGATACGCGCCGTGCCCAGGTCGGCAGCGGCGAGCGCGCGGAGAAGATTCGCACCTACAACTTCCCCCAGGACCGCGTCACCGACCACCGCGTCGGCTACACGCGCCACGACCTGCCCGGCTTCCTCG
>DATBWN010000275.1:0-3730 GCA_036514755.1 Dehalococcoidia bacterium
ATGGGCGGCTTCGGCCACGGGCTCGACCGCGTCGTGGCGCTGCTGGCGGGCGAGCGCGACATCCGCGAGGTCATCGCCTTCCCGAAGACGAAGAGCGCCGCCGACCCGATGACGGCCTCGCCGCGGCCCGTGGAGCCGGAGGCCCTGTCGCTGCTGGGCCTGCGGCTGGCGGAGGAAGAGAATTAGGGCCCCGTCTTGTCGTTGCGAGGAGCGAAGCGACGAAGCAATCTTTGACGGCCCGTCTGCAGGCGCGCAGCGTCAAAGATTGCTTCGCCCTTCTGCGAAGGGCTCGCAAAGACAGACTCGGCGTCTAGGTCGTCGCGCTGACGGTGACGCCGCGCGCCTCCTGGACGCAGCGGGCGAGCAGCGGCAGGCCCTCGCGAAAGTCCGCGATGGAGGGATAGCCGAAGGCGAGGCGCAGGTACTTGATGTCCTGGGCGTAGGCGTGGAACTGCTTGCCGCTGCCGTAGCGGATGCCGCGCTCCAGGGCGATGGCCTGCAGCCGGACGGGGTCGACGTCCTCCGGCAGCTTGACCCAGATGAAGAGGCCGCCCTTCGGCCGGCTGAAGTCGAGGAACGACTCAGCGTGGGCCGCCAGCTCCTCCTTCACGACCTCGAGCTTGCCCTTGACGATGGCGTTGATCTCGGCGATGTGGCCCCACAGGTGCTCCTTGAAGTACTCGGCGGCGACGTAGGCGGCGAGGTTGCTGGTGCCGCCGTCGATCTTCCAGTGGAGGATGCGCTGCAGCGTCTCCTCCTTCGCGGCGAAGAAGCCAAGTCGGACGCCGGGGCCGAGGATCTTCGAGAAGGAGCCGATGTAGACGACGGAGTCGGGGTCGAGGGCGTAGAAGCTGGTCGGCGCCGCGCCCTCGAAGAGGAGGTCGGCGTAGCAGTCGTCGTCGATAATGGGGACGTCGTACTGCTTCGCCAGCTCCAGCAGGCGATGGCGGCGCGACTCCGGCATCATGGTGCCCGTCGGGTTTTGGTTCGTGGCGATGGTGTAGATGAACTTCGGCTTGACGCCGCGCGCGGCGAGGTCTTTCAGCGTCTGCGCCAGCGCGTCGACGTCCATGCCTTCGTTGTCGATCGGCACACCGACGATGTCCACGCCGAACTTGCGGAAGCAGCCCAGGCTGCCGACGTAGCAGTACTCCTCGACGACGATGGTGTCGCCGGGCTGAAGGAAGGCCTGGCAGACGAGGCTTATCGCTTGCATGGAGCCGGTAGCCAGCGCGATGCTCTCGATGGGCAGGTCCCGGCCGTTGTTCTTCTTGAAGCGCTCGGCCGCGACCTCACGCAGGCCGGCGTAGCCGCGCGGGTCTGGGTAGAGGACCAGCGACTCGCCGAGGCGAGCGATGGCGCGCGCGGCGGCCTCCGCCAGCTCGCGGGCGGGGAACGACGTGGGGTCCGGGTTGCCGGCGCCGAAGTTAAACTCGCGCATCTGTCATTCTCCTACGTGCTCGCCGCCTCCGCGACGCTGGCGCCTATCGTAGCAGGGAAGAAAGAGGGAACAAAGGAACAGGGGGCGGCCGTCTTTGCCGCGAGAGGGGCAGGGCGACTGTCATTGCGAGCGGAGCGAAGCAATCCGTGAGGCTTCGCTGGCTTGACTCGCGTTGTCCAAGATTGCGTCGTCGTCCTCTGCGAAGACTCCTCGCAATGACAGAAGTCCTGTCCCCCGTCCCCTATCCCCCGTCCCCTCCGTTTGTAAGGTGAAACCGCGCTTTGCTAACATTCGTAGCTAGTACTAGCAGCTTCATGCGTTCATACAGGGCGGGGCAGCGGGGCAGGAGGACATCGTGAAAGGTCGCAACGCAGCACTCATCGCCGCGATCGCCGGCCTCGCGCTGCTGGCAGTCGTTTTCGTCGTCTTGCTGGCGGGCGGTGGCGGTGGCGATGGTGACGGCGGCGGCGAGCAGGCCGGGCCTTCGACGTCGCCGACGCCCGCCGACGCCCGCGGCGGCTGCGACGCCCCCCGCGGCGACGACCTGCGTCTCCTGGGTAGCGAGCCGATCAGCCTCGACCCGGCGCTGACCTTCACCGCCGGCGACGCCGACTACGTCGTCCACATCTTCAGCGGCTTGGTGAAGCTGGACGCGAACCTCAAAGTGGTCGCCGACCTGGCCGAGGGCTGGGACGTTAGCCCGGACGGCACGGTGTACACGTTCCGCTTGCGACGCAACACCCTCTTCCACGACGACCGGCCCGTGACGGCGGAGGACGTCAAGTACTCGCTAGACCGGGCGGCGAAGCTCGGCCAGACGGAGTCTATCGTCGCCGAGTCCATGCTCGGCGACATCGTCGGCGCCAAGGACGTGACGCGCGGCCGCGCGGACTCGATCAGCGGCGTCAAGGTCGTCAACTCGACGACGGTCGAGATCACCATCGACGCGCCGAAGGCGTATTTCCTGGCGAAGCTCACCTACCCGACGGCGTTCGTCGTCCAGAAGCAGCAGGTAGAGGCGAACCCCCAGGGCTGGACGCGCAAGCCCATCGGCACGGGGCCGTACAAGATGCAGCGCTGGGAACTGGGCGAGCGCATCATCCTGGAGGCGAACGAGAAGTACTTCGGCGGCGCGCCGAAGGTGAAACGGGTGCTCTTCTACCTGGCCGGCGGCTCCTCGCTGACCCAGTTCGAGAACTGCGAGATCGACGTGTCCGGCATCGGCCTGGACGACCTCGAGCGCGTGCAGAGCCCGCGCGACCCGCTGAACTCGCAGTACGTGACGGCACCCTCGCTCTCGATCAGCTACATCGGCTTCAACACGCAGGCGGCGCCCTTCGACGACCCGAAGGTGCGCCTGGCCTTCGCCATCGCCATCAACCGCGAGCAGATAAGCCGCGTTGTCCTCAAGGACCGTGAGCCCCTGGCGAACAGCATCATGATGCCCGGGCTGCCCGGCTACAACAAAGACGCGCAGATGGCGGGCTTCGACGCGCAGCGGGCGAAGCAGCTGCTGGCCGAGTCAAAGTACGGCAGCGCCGGCGGCCTCCCTAAGGTGACGCTGACCATCGGCAGTGCCGGCGGCGGCGCCACGGTCGGTCCCTACATCGAGGCGTTGCAGGCGATGTGGCGCGAGAACCTCGGCGTCGACGTCGAGATCGCCCAGGCAGACCTCGCCTCCTACTTCTCCGACCTGGACAAGGGCCGCTACCAGATGCGCGTCGACGGCTGGATCATGGACTACCCTGACCCTGAGGACCTGCTCGACATCCTCTTCCACAGCAAGAGCCGCTACAACCAGAGCCGCTACTCGAACCCGGAGTACGACGCGATCATCGAGCGGGCGCGCACGGAGAGGAACGAGTCGGCGCGGCTGAAGCTGTACCAGGACGCGGAGAAGATCCTCCTGACCGACCTGCCCTGGATCCCGCTCAACTTCGGCAAGACGCACTTGGTGGTGAGTGAACACATTAAGGGCTACAAGCCCTTCCCAATCGTCATCCCCTTCCTCCAGAACGTGACGATCGAGCGTTAGCCCGCCGGGGCGGGAGAGGGCTTTGGACAGCTCGCTCGTCTCTTACCTGCTGCGGCGCCTGTTGTGGGTGCCGCTGATCCTCTTCGTCGTCTCCTTCGTCACCTTCGCGCTGGCGCGCTTCGGGCCGGGCGACCCGGTGAGCGTCGCCGCCGGCCAGTTCCGCGACCCGGAGGTGCTGGACCGCATCCGCCACGCGCGCGGCCTCGACAAGCCCTTCTACGAGCAGTACTGGATCTACGTCAAGAACGCGGCGC
>DATBWN010000276.1:0-2793 GCA_036514755.1 Dehalococcoidia bacterium
GCCGGCCGTTCGATGCCTCGCATGCGGCCGAGGACGAAGAAGGCGGAGGCCATGACGGCGCCGGTGTTGCCGGCGGAGACGACGGCGTCCGCCTGGCCGTCGCGGACGAGGCCCATGGCGACGTTGATCGAGGCGTCGCGCCGCTGCCGCACCGCCTGGACGATGCGGTCCTCCTCCATGGCGATGGCGTCGCCGCCGGCAACGACGCTGACGCGGCCGGCGCCGGGATGCTTCTTCAGCTCCGCTTCGAGGATCTCCGGCGGCCCGACGAGGACGACCTCAAGGTCGAACTCCTGGGCGGCGAGGACGGCTCCTTTGATCGGCTCGACGGGAGAGAGGTCGCCTCCCATAGCGTCGAGTGCGATTTTCACGAGGAGCCCTCCGCTCTGGCGACGATGACCAGGTTTTCGCCCTGGCCAACCGGCGAGAGGTCGTAGTCGCCGTACACGTGTGTAACACGCAGCCCAGCCAGTTGCAAGAGCAGCGTCAGCTCCGCCTGCGTGGCGTAGCGCAGCTCCGTGACGAAGACGCTGCGGCGCACGCTGCCTTCGTGGACGCGGTCGTAGATGTAGGTGAGGCGCCGCACCATGCGCGCGGGATCTGGCTGCTCCGCCACCAGCTTCATCACGACGTCGCCGGTCGCCGGGTCGACGCGCGTCCAGTGCAGCAGGAGGGGCGCCCAGCCATCGGCTTCGTCCCAAGAGACGCTGGCCGGCGAGCGGACGCTCACGGCGAAGAGGCCGCCCGGCGCCAGGTGACGGGCGACGCGCTCCAGGCAGGCGCGCTGCGCCTCCGTGGTCAGGAGGTGCTGAAAGGTGCTGGCGGCGACGAAGATTAGCCCGAAGCGCCGGCCGAGGTCGAAGCAGGTCATGTCCACCTCGACGAGGTCGAGGCGGCCCTTCGTCAGCTTCGTAGCCGCCAGGCGCTCGCCTGCCCGCGCCAGCATCGACGGCGATGTGTCGATGCCGACGACCTCGTAGCCGGCCTCGGCGAGCGGCACGGCGACGCGGCCGCTGCCCACGCCCAGCTCCAGCACCGGCCCTTCGACCGCGCGCGCCAGGTTCTCGTAGAAGTCGATGTCATCGTCGAAGTCGCTGTAGGCGAAGTCGTACAGGTCGGCGATGGCGGCGTAAGGGTCTTCAGGCATACGTGTAACCTCGTCCTTCGAGTGCCTCAGGACGAGCGGACGGAAGAACCGCTCATGCTGAGGCTCTCGAAGCACGAGCGGGGAGCTCCAGATATGGAGCCGGCGGGGGGATTCGAACCCTCGGCCTGCCGATTACGAATCGGCTGCTCTTCCACTGAGCTACGCCGGCGGAAACACAGCGCCTGGCCGCCGGGCGGACAGACGCGTATCGATTCTAGCATGCGGGCGCTCAGGGTGGAGAGCGGCAGCCTTATGCCGGAGTGCTAGCTCCCTGCCTTGACGATGCCGACGATGTTGCCCTCCGGGTCGGCGAACTGGCACATGACCACCATGCCTAAGTCCGTGACGGGCATGACGACGCGGCCGCCGAGCGCCGTCACCTTGTCCAGATAGGCCTGCGGGTCGTCGACCTCGATGTAGACGCGCACGGCGGGCCCTTCCGGGTCGGCGGTGACGCCGCCGTTGATGCCGCCGGCGTGAGTGTCGACCATGCCGTAGTTCATCGGGTTGTTCGTGTCGACATGCCAGCCGAAGGCCCGCGAGTAGAAGTCCTGGAGTTTCTTGCCGTCCTTACCGCAGATCTCGAAGTGGACTACTGGGTTGGGCATTGCTCTCCTCCCTTTCCGGCTGAATGCCCCGCCTAGCTGCAGCGAGGCGCTGCGACGCATCGCCTGAAGGCCCCTCGGCGGCGCCAACGATCCCTCCTCGCCTTGTGCGGCGCCTGCGACCAGAAGGCCAGGCTGGAGCCTGGCCTTCTGGTCGTTGAGACGCGCCGCTTAGGCGTCGAAGTAGAGGTGGAACTCGTACGGGTGCGGGCGCAGCCGCACCTTCGGCATCTCTTCGCGCTTGTACTCCAGCCACGTCTCGATCACGTCCGGCGTGAAGACGTCGCCCTTGAGCAGGAAGGCTTTGTCGCGCTCCAGGGCGTCCAGCGCCTCCGCCAGCGTGCCCGGGACCGTCTTCATGCGACGCGCCTCCCGCGCCGATAGCTCATAGGTGTTCTTGTCCAGGGGTGGGTTGTCCGGCTCGATCTTGTTCTGGACGCCGTCGAGGCCGGCCATGAGCATCGCTGAGAAGGAAAGGTAGGCGTTGCAGCTCGGGTCGGGGGGGCGGAACTCAATGCGCTTTGCCTTCGGGTGATCGGTGTACATCGGAATGCGGCAGGCGGCCGAGCGGTTGCGTGCCGAGTAGACGAGGTTCACCGGCGCCTCGTAGCCTGGGACGAGCCGCTTGTAGCTATTCGTCGTCGGCGCGGCGAAGGCGAGGATGGCGGCCGCGTGCTTAAGCAGCCCGCCGATGTACCAGCGGCAGAGGTCGCTGGTGCCCGCGTAGCCGTTCTTGTCGTACATCAGCGTGTCGCCGCCCTTGAACAGGCTCTGGTGAGTGTGCATGCCGGAGCCGTTATCGCCGAAGAGCGGCTTCGGCATGAAGGTCGCCACCTTGCCGTGGGCGCGGGCGACGTTCTTGACGATGTACTTGTAGTACATGACCCGGTCGGCTGTCTGGACGAGGGTGCCGTAGCGGAAGTCGATCTCGGCCTGACCGGCGGTGGCGACCTCGTGGTGCTGCTTCTCGACCGGGATGCCGATCTCCGCCATCTTGATGATCATCTCGCTGCGCAGGTCCTGATAGGAGTCGTGCGGCGG
>DATBWN010000277.1:0-21167 GCA_036514755.1 Dehalococcoidia bacterium
GAGGTCCTGCGCATCGAGGATGTGCAGGTGCGCGTCGTGGAGGGCTGTTGACCGTTCCAGCCGGTCATCGGTGCGATGATCGTTAGCCCCGGGGAGCAAAGCAGTCTCTCTTTCAAGACCCACATGATGGAAGGCATGGAAGGTCCGCACCGGTTCGAGATCGTCGTCACGAGCAACGACGCGCGCGAGCCGGAGGTTGTCCTCCAGGTGGTCGGCGATTTCGGAGGCGAGGGTCCAGGCCATGAAGTACAGCACTGAGCCTGACGCCGCGCCAGCGGCAGCGCTGCCGATGCGAGCGCTTCTGGCCGGCGCGATCGTCGTCGCCGTTGCCACCGTCGTGGCGTCGATAGTCCTGTCGGTCGTCCTGCTGAACTCTGGTTCGTCGACCGGCTCCTCGACCGGCTCGATGGACATGGACCCCTCGCGCTTGCCCGGCCCAGTGCGACAGGCCTACGCCGCGGCGGTCAGCCACGGTGATCTGTTCGTTCATCTGCCTTGCTACTGCGGCTGCGCCGTTCTGCCGACGCCGCATCGCAGCCTTCGCGACTGCTTCCTCGAGGATGACGGCACCTACGCCTCTCACGCGGAGAGCTGCCTGATCTGCACCGAGATCGCCCTCGCGGCGGTCGAAGCGGCTGACGCCGGGATGAGCCACGGCGCGACTCGCGCCCTCGTGGACGGGCGCTTTGCCGGGCGCGGGCCCAGCACGGACACGCCGCTGCCGCCCGAGTAGGCACTTTTATCGCCGGCCCGCCGTCGAGGCGCGTCAGCGCGAAGTCAGGTGCCCAGCGCCTGAGGGCCTTGCGGTTAGTCTGGCGGCGAGGCGGCCGTCTCCTGGGGACTCAGGCCATGCTGCACGGCCCAGGCGACAACCTGAGCGCGGTTCTGGAGGTGCAGCTTGTCCAGGATCTTCCGCATGTGGAACTTGATCGCGCTCTCACTCAGGTGCAGCGCGAGAGCCATCTCCTTGCGGGTCTTCCCCGCCGCCACCATCCGCAGAATCTCCCGCTCGCGTTCGCTCAGGTAGAGGTGGGTCGAGTTTCGCTCCGTCGACAGAGCGCGGAACTCGTCAAGGATGTGCCCCGCGAGGCGGCGCGGGATGACTGCCTCGCCCCGTTCTACGGCGCGCAAGCTGTCAAAGAACTCTTCCTGCTCCAAGTCCTTGAGAAGATAGCCGCTGGCGCCGCTCTTGATCGCGTCGAAGAGGTCCTGTTCCCCGTCGGAGACAGTGAGGATGACCACGCGCAGGTCAGCCATCTCGGCCTTCAGGAGCCGCGTCGCTTCCAGTCCCCCCAGGTGGGGCATCTGGATGTCCATGAGGACGAGGTCGGGAGCGAGGGCTCGCGCCTTCTCGATCGCCTGGAGCCCGTTCTCCGCCTCGCCGACGACATCGTACCCCTGCGCGCGCAGCAGGCTGGCGATGCCGTCCCGGACGAGGGCGTGGTCGTCGACGATGAGGATCCTCACGGGGCCTCCTGTCCCACCGGCGCGATCGGGACGCAAAGGGTGACCTTTGTCCCGCTGCCGGGCGTGCTCTCAACGCTGAGGGAGCCGCCCGTGGCTTTCGCTCGCTCCTCCATGCTCTGAAGGCCGAACTTCGGCCAGCGCCCAGGGCCGCGACTCTGCGGGTCAAATCCCTGTCCGTCGTCGCGGATGGCGATAACCAGCTCCTCTGGCCCGCCCTGCAGCGTGATCTCGACGCTGCTGGCTTTCGCATGCTGGCGAACGTTGCTGAGCGCCTCCTGGATGATCCGCAATACCTGGATCTCCTGCGTCGGTGAGAGAAGCGAGAGCCGCTCCGCTGACGGGTCATCCTCCTGGAGGCGGATGCTCAGCTCGCTGAGCGCGGCGAACTCGTCCAGGTATTCGCGCAAGATCGACCGAAGGTCGCCGCCCTTCGGCAGCCCCGTGCGCAGGGCGAGTATCGACTGGCGCACCTCGGCGTACAGCCCGCGGGCAGCCTCCGCCATCTGCACCAGCTGGCTGCGCGCTTCGTCGGGCCTTCCTTTCTCGAGCAGCAGGCTGACGCTCTGCGTCTTCGAGTTGATGTAGGTGAGTATCTGCGCCATGCCGTCGTGGAGCTCGCGGCCGATGCGCTCGCGTTCCATCACGGCGGCCAGCGCCTGCACCTGCTCGTGCAGCTTCGCGTTCTCCAGCGCCACCGCGATGTGGTCCGCCATGCCCTCCAGCAGCCGCAGCTCCTCCTTCGAGGTGAACGCCGAGCCGGCGCGGCTCGCTATCGCCAGCACGCCGACGATCCCCTCCGTCGAGCGCAGGGGTAGGCCGACGAAGGTCCGGTAGCCGGCCTTCTTGACCTTCTCCCGAAGGAAAAGCGGGTCCTCACCGAGGTTGTGGACGATGAGCGGCTTGCCCGTCGCCGCGACTATCCCTGGGTAACCTTCGCCGAGGGCGAACGACGTCTGCTCCATGAAGGCGTCGGCATGAGAACCGTGGCGCTTCCGCATCGTGACGCGCTGCCGTTCGGGCTGAACCACCCAGAGCTCGGCCGACTCCACATTGCTTGTGTCGACCACCGCCGCCACCGCCCGCCGGAGCACCTCCTCCATGTCGAGCGTCGTCGTCAGCTGCTTGCCGGCATAGAGGAGGGCCTCCATCTCTCGACTGCGCTGCATCACCGCCCTTTGCAGCCTGTCGATCGCCGCGAAGACGACGCTGGCGAAGCTCGCTACGGCGATCACCATGAAGGTGACCGTGGCTGCGAACCCGATGGGAGAGCGAACGGCACCAAGGAAGGGGCCGGTGACCAGGAGGAGGCCGACGGTCAGGAAGCCGACCGGGATGAGGATCGCCAGCCACTTGAGGGCCGGCATCTGGCCGGCGCTCAGCGCCGCCCACTGCACCAGCGAGGTGCCTCGGCGGCGCGCCGGATCAAGCCAGCTCAGCCTTCGCCGGCTCCTGACCGGCGCCCCCGCAGGACGCTCGGTCAGATCGAAGCGGCCAGCCGAGTCGAGCGTGTCCATCCGTGCCACTCTTCATCGATCGCGAGCTTTCTGGCAAGTGGCGTACGGCCTTCCGCTGGGGGCCGGATGGACTAAGGCGCGCAGGACTACCGCGCCGCGTTCGGCGGCGCGCGGCAGCGCGGAACCTCGCCACTCTCGCTAGAGCTCGGATTTGCCGGTGCGGATCGTGTACGCCACCTCTACGCCGGTAACGAAGATCTTGCCGTCGCCCGTGTAGCCGCTGAAGGCTGCTTCGCGGATCAGCCCGGCCACCTCGTCCGCCTGCTCGTCCTGGACCACGACCATGACCATGGACTTCGCCAGCTCATCGTAGATCTGGCTGCCGACCTGGATGCCTTGCTGCTTGCCGCGGCCGACCACGTCCCATTTCGTCATCGCCGGGTAGCTCGCCCGCGCTAGCGCGGCGGCGACGGCCTCTTCTCTGTCGGGACGAACCACCGCCTGGATCATCTTCATCGTTCTTCTCCTTTGCTGCTTACGCCAGGACCGGCACCATGAGGACGCTCTCTTCCGCCTCCGGCACGCGGCGCACCCTCTTTAGCGTGTTGAGGTTCCTGATGATCAGCGGCATCACGTCGTCCAGCAGCTCGACGGGCACCACCTCCATCAGGCGATGGCCGGGCATCGCGTCCGGACCGGTGCGGCCGCCGACGTAGACGCTCACGGCGTCGACGACCTCGCCGTCGATGCGCGCCTTCGCGCCCTGAAAGCCGATGTCGGCGGCCTGATGGTTGCCGCAGCCGGCGGGACAGCCGGACCAGTGCACCGTCAGGGGTTCCATCTCTCCAAGGCGGCGGGCGAGGCGCTCCGCCAGGGCCTTGCCGAGCGACTTCGTCTCGATCAGCGCCAGGTTGCAGTAGTCGGTGCCGACGCAGGTGACCATGCCGCGGGATAGGGCGTGCGGCTCAGGCGAGAGCCGATCGAGGAGCGGCTCGGCGAGGAGGGCCGCCAGGCGCGCCTGCGGCACGTCGGCGAGGATCGCGTCCTGGCTCGGCGTCAGGCGGACGTGGCCGCTGCCGTAAGCGTCGGCGAGGCGCGCCAGCTCCTCGAGGTCGTCGGCCATTATGCGACCCGCCGGCACGCAGAGGCCGACCGAGAACAGCCCTGCCTGCTGCTGACGCTCCACGCCCAGATGGTCCGTCCGGGTCAGGTAGCGGGCGTCGCGCTGGGCCGGCGCCAGGGGGCGGCCCCAGCGGCGCGCCACCTCCTCCCGGAAGCGGTCGATGCCCCAGTCCTCGACCAGGAAGGCGAGCCTCGCGCGGCTGCGTTGCTCTCGGCTCCCCTCGTCGCGAAAGAGGAGGATGATCGCGGCCGCGAGCGACGCCACGTCCCGCCGCTCGACGAAGGCGTCCAGCGGCGTCGCCACGGTCATGCCGCCGGAGCCCATCTTGCCGCCGACCGCGACGTTGAAGCCGGACGCGCCGTCGGCGTCGCGGACGGCCGGCGTCATGCCGATGTCCTGCGTCTCGGCGTGAGTGCAGTTCTCCAGACAGCCGGTAATCGTCACGTTGAACTTGCGAGGCAGGTTGGTGAACTCTTGGTTGCCGAGGAAGAGGCTGGTCAGCTCCCGGCAGGCCGGCGCCGCGTCCAGCAGCTCGGCGCGCGTCAGGCCGGAGAGAGGGCACGTATTCACGTTGCGGACGTTGTCCATGCCCGTCTGCAGCGAGGAGAGGTCTACGCCTTCGAGCGCGGCGAGAATCTGGGGCACGTCTCTGATCTGGATCGCCCGCAGCTCGATCTGCTGGCGCGTCGTTATGTCGAGGACGCCGTTGCCCTGACGGCGGGCGAACGCCGCCAGCGTCCGCAGCTGAGCTGACGTTGCCTGGCCGCCCGTGACGCGGACGCGCATCATGAACCGGCCCGGCGTCGGCTTGCGGTAGAACGTGCCGATCCACTTCAGGCGCTCGCGTGTGGCCGCGTCCATGCTCTCCCAGCCGCCGTGCTCGGCGGCGAGCGCCTCGATCTCGCCCAGGATGTCGAGGCCGCCCTTCTCCGCCTTGAGCCGCTCGATGGAGTTGCCGCCGGGCTTCATCTGCGCGCTCTCCTCACATCAGGTTGGGCGCCATGAGGACGCGCACGGGCGCCGCGGCCATCGGCCCGGCCGAACGCGCCTCGCGTCCTCTCCAGGAGACGCGCCAGTGCTCGTGTATCAGCGCCAGGGCGCGCAGCATCAGGAACGCGGCGAAGGCGCAGACGGCGAGGACGACGAACCCGGGGCCGAAGGAGCCGCTCAGGGCCTTCGCGTTGGCCAACAGGTTCGGCAGGAGGAAGCCGCCGATGCCGCCACAGGCACCGATGATGCCGGTCGCAACGCCGATGCGAGGCTGGAAGCGCCGCGGCACCAGCTGAAACACGGCGCCGTTGCCCATGCCCAGACAGGCGACGCCGATGGAAGCGACCGGCATGAGCAGCGCCAGCGGCGGCAGCGTCGCGACCAGGAGATACGCGGCGGAGATTCCCAGAAGGAGCGCGGAGAGCATGCGCAGGCCGCCGAGCCTGTCCGCCAGGTGGCCGCCCAGGGGCCGGACCACGCTGCCACAGAAGGCGACGACGGCGGTCAGGTAGCCGGCCGTGACGGCGCTGACGCCGTACTGGTCGCGGAGAAAGATGGGAAAGAAGCTGCTGAGGCCGACGTAGCCGCCGAAGGTCACGCTGTAGATGAGGCAAAACCACCAGAGGTCGGGCTGGCGGATGAGCGGCTCCGCTGATTCGCTCGCTCGCTCCGTTCGTGTCGCCGGGCTGTCTTTCGCCGCGAGTGAGAACGCGACGAACACGAGGCTCAGGGGCAGCATCGCCAGGCCGAGCACGTTCTGCCAGCCCACCATGTTCGCAAGCCGCGGCGCCAGCAGGTTGGCGATGACGGTGCCGCTGTTGCCGGCGGCCGCGATCCCCATCACCAGGCCCTGGCGCTCCGCCGGGTACCAGCGGCTCGCCAGCGGCAAAGCGACGGCGAAGGAGGCGCCGGCAGTGCCCAGGAGCAGCCCAATGGCGAGCCAGCTCGCCAGGCTATGCCCGGCCAGCCAACCGAGGGTCAGGGGCAGGTAAAGGACGGCCAGCATCGCCTGGCCGACGCGCTTGGCGCCGACGCGGTCGCTGAGCAGGCCCAGGGGCATCCGCAGCAGCGATCCGCTGAGGATCGGGACGGCGACGACGAGCGCCTTCTCGGACGTCGACAGGTGAAGGCTCGCCGCTATGAAGACGCCGAGGGCGCCCGGCAGCACCCAGAGCATGAAGCTGAGATCGAAGTGGAGGAAGGAAGCGACGAGCGTCGGGAGGTGCCCCTTCTGCTCGGCCGGCTGCGCCGTCGACCGATCACCTTCGGCCGTCCCGAACGTCGCGCGACTAGATATCGACAAGGCTCTCGCCCAGCATCGGCCGCGCCACGACGATGTCGGCCTTGACCTGGCCTTCCGTTCCCAGGGTGGCGGTGCGGCTCTGTCCGAGCAGTCGCTTGATGCCGACGGGGTCGCGACGGTAGGCGCGCGCGGTGGTCAGCCACTTCACGCTCTTGTAGCCCTGCAGGAAGGGCACCCACAGCCTCAGCGGCCCGCCGTGCTGCCGCGGCAACGGCTCTCCGTCGAGGCCGAAGACCAGCAGGGTGCGCGGGTCCAGCGCCATCGAGCGCGGCAAGACCTCGAAGTAGAAGCCGTCGGCGGCATGGAAGGCCCAGTGCGCCTGCTCAGCGTCGTCCAGCCCGGCGAGGGCGACAACGTCGGCCAGGCGCACGCCCTCCACCAGCGGCTCCTCCGACCAGTTGAAAATCTGGCACACCAGCGGCGCCCGTTCGCGCACGCGCGGCAGGCAGCGAATCTCCGGCCAGCCCAGGCTCACTCGCTCGCCCGCGACGCCGGTGAAGGTCATCCGCCAGTCCTCGATGCGCTGCTCCGGCGGCATCGGGTAGAGGGAGAGGACGGGCATCGGCTCCGCCTCGAAGTCCATGACGGCGAACTGGTCTTTGAACTTGGGGTAGTTGATGCCCTCGCGTCTGGCCAAGCCGTTCCTCGCCTACGTTGTCGCGACGACCGGCTCGGTCGCCCGGCCGTCCGCGTCCTCGACCTGTTCAAGCGGGCAGACGAATATCTTGCCGTCGCCGACGTTGCCGGTCTGGTTGAGCTTGATGATGGCGTTGATCAGCTCGGTGACCGTCTGGTCCGGGACCAGGCAGACGAGCATGCGCTTCGGCAGATAGGGCATGTCGCCTTCGCCGGACTCGGTGGCGCGTCGCAGGTAGCGGAGGCCGCGCTGCCGTCCCCGGCCGAGGACGCGATGGTGCGTCACGGCCTCGATGCCGAGCTCGTCGATGACGGCGCGCGTGGCCGACCACTTCTCGGCGCGGATGATAGCGATGACCTGCTTCAAGGCCCATTCCCTCCGTCCAACTCGACGCAAAACATACGTGAGCGGCGTTTCGCTGAAGTGAACGGGCCGTTACGTTCTCGTGTCCGAAGGCTAACGGCGCGCAAACGGCGAGCGCCCGACCTCGCCGGGGCGCTTTTCGGTAGACTAGGGGCGGCCTGCGGAGGCCGGCGTTTCGAGAGTAAGGGAGCAGAACGTGGAATACCTACGACGGGTGGACCCAGAGAAGTTCGATATGACGCGCTTCTCCGTGCAGACCCTCGCCGGACGGGAAAGCGGCTCTGAGCGCTGTCTGTTCCGGGTCGCCCGCGTCCCCGCCGGCAGCGTGGCGACCGAAGAGCCGCACATTCACGCCATGGACAAGTTCTACTTCATCCTCGGCGGCATGATGAGCCTGGAGATCAAGAAGCAGCGCTACGACGCCGGGCCGAACACGCTGATCTTCGTGCCGGCGGGCGTGCCGCACCGCAACTGGAACGAGGGCTCCGAGCCCGAGGTGCACATCGTGCTCTTCGTGCCCGAGCCGGCCCCAGGCGAGCAGCTGGTCCTGCCCGTGCCCGCCGAGAGCTGACCGCACGCTTCGCGCCGTAAAGAAAGAGGCGCCTCGACTAGTCGGGGCGCCTCATTGCGAGCGGCGACTGAAGGGAGACAGTCGCGCTACACGCCTTCGGGATGGACAAAGCCGGCGCCGCTGGCGCTCCAGAGGCCTAGTCGGCTCTGACCGACCTTATTCTTGGTCAGACAGTCTTGTGGTGGCACTGCCATTTGGACTGTAAGACAGTGCCAAAGGGCCCTCTTTCCGTCCTCGGGCCTTCACGTCGCACGCGGAGCGGCGAACTTCCCGAAAAAGGGCCATCTGGCCCATGCCCGTAAGCTCGCCGTACGGTTGACTGTCCTGCAAAGTAAGCATCCGCTGACCGCCTCTGAGAACAAGGGAGCTGAGTGTGGGTACGGCCGTCCTGGCGATCGCGCTCGTCGTTGGCATACCGCTGATCATGGCGTTCCTCGCCTGGTCTTCGGAGCGGCCGGCGGTGGCCAGGCCTCCAGCCGTGCGCCGCGACTCGGCGACGACGGCGACCGTCCTGACGGCGGTCCTCTGGGCGGCGCTGACGGCCCTCGGGCTCTACGTCGCGGCGACGGTCGACATCTACCCCCTCATCGCCTCGGACAAGGGCGAGGAGATCGACCACGCCTTCCGCGTCCTGGCCATCGCCTCCGTCCCGGTCATGGCCCTCGTCCTGGCAGTCCTCGTCTACGTGATCGTGCGTCGCGGCCACGACGCGCTGCCGGAGGACGGGCCGGCCCTGCGCGACAAGGGGGCCGTGCCGGTCGCCTGGTTCGCCATCACGGCCGGCCTTACGGCGGTGATCATGGTCTACCCCGGCCTCACCAGCCTCAGCAAGGTGATCGACTTGGAGGACGAGCCCGACCTCCTCGTCCACGTCGAGGGCCTGCAGTGGACCTGGCTCGTCAGCTACCCGGAGCTGGGCGTGAGCAACGTCCGCGACCTGAAGCTGCCCGTCGACCGCACGGTGAAGTTCGAGATCACGAGCCGCGACGTCCTCCACTCCTTCTGGGTCCCGGCCTTCCTCATGAAGATCGACGCCGTGCCCGGCCTGACGACGAGGCTATCCCTCCGCCCTGAGGTCGAGGCCTCCTTCGACACGGACCCGACGGTGCGGCTGCAGTGCGCCGAGCTCTGCGGCCTCAGCCACACCAACATGACCATCCCGGTCGAGGTGGTCAGCCGCTCCGAGTTCGACGCCTGGATCGAGGAGCGGGCGAAGGCGCAGGCGGCCGCCGCTGCCGGCGGCCCAGCGCCGACCTTCACGCTCGTCGCCAAAGACCTCAAGTTCGACGCGAAGGAGATCACGGTCGAGGTCGGCAAGGCAGCGGTCATCCTCGTGGACAACCAGGACGCCGGCGTGCTGCACAACCTGGCCATCTACCTGAGCGAGAGCAGCGCTAAGAAGAGCGAGCCGGCGCTCTTCGCCAGCCAGACGCTGCCCGGCCCCGTCCAGGAGCGGCTGCAGCTCACGATGGAGAAGGCGGGGACGTTCTTCTTCCGCTGCGACGTCCACCCGACGACGATGGCCGGCAAGCTCATCGCGAAGTGAGGGGTGATTGAAGCATGACCGCTGAAGCCCGGCTGAGGACGCGCAGAGCGGCCATCGACGCGAGGCGGCGCGAGGCGCAGCCGGCGCTGGCGTGGATCCTGGGCGGCCTCCTCTGGGCGCTCGTCGGCTTCGTCCTCGGCGTGGCGATAACGGCGCTGGTGCGCAGCATCGCCGGGGACAGCGCCTGGTCGTTCGAGCAGAGCTTCGCGGTTGGCTACGTATTCGCCCTCAGCGGCTGGCTGCTGGGCGTCGGCGTCTGGGACCGCTGGGCGCTTGAATGGCTCGGCCGGCCCGTGAAGCCCGGCGTCGAGGGCTGGAAGCGCTACCTGGCCTTCACCACCGACCACAAGGTCATCGGCGTGCAGTACCTGGTGACCTTCCTGACGCTCTTCCTCCTCGCCGGCCTCTTCGCCATGCTCATCCGCTTGCAGCTGCTGAGCCCGGACGGCGCAGTCCTCGACAACGACATCTACAACCGGACGATGAGCCTGCACGGCATCATCATGGTCGCGGTGGCCGTGGCGGTGGTCATCGGCGGGTTCGGCAACTACTTCGTGCCCATCCTCATCGGCGCCGAGGACGTCGCCTTCCCGCGCATAAACGCCCTCTCGTTCTGGCTGATCCCGCCGGTAGCGATCCTGCTGCTGGCGGCGCAGGCCGTCGGCGGCTGGGACTCCGGCTGGACGGCCTACCCGCCGCTGAGCGTGACGAACGCCCACGGCCAGATCTTCTTCAACCTGGCGATCATCACCTTCGGCCTCTCGTCCATCCTGGGCGGGCTGAACTTCCTCGTGACCGTCATCTTCCTGCGGGCGCCGGGCATGACCTGGACGCGGCTGCCGATCTTCGTCTGGTCGATCGTGGCCGCGGCGATCCTGGCGCTGACCTTCACGCAGTTCTTCGCCGCGGCGATGCTCTTGGTCACGCTGGACCGCATCGCCGACACGTCCTTCTTCAAGGCGGCGGAGGGCGGCGCCCCCCTCCTCTACCAGCACGTCTTCTGGTTCTACTCCCACCCGGCGGTCTACATCTTCGTCCTGCCGGGCTTCGGCCTGGCGCTGGAGGTGCTGAGCCACTTCGCGCGCAAGCCACTCT
The DNA here is from genome assembly GCA_036514755.1 of Dehalococcoidia bacterium. Taxonomy (GTDB): domain Bacteria; phylum Chloroflexota; class Dehalococcoidia; order DSTF01; family WHTK01; genus WHTK01. The sequence goes on from DATBWN010000277.1 coordinate 10,550, forward strand.
TCGCTTATCGCTGGGCGGTGGGCGGCCTCCTCGGCATCGTCGCCATGAGCGCGATGGTCTGGGCGCACCACATGTTCGTCAGCGGCATGAGCAGCACGCTGCTGGCGCCCTTCCTGGTGACGACGGAGATCATCTCGGTGCCGACGGGGTTCATCTTCCTCAGCGCCCTGGGGACGCTCTGGATGGGCAACCTCTGGCTGAAGACACCGATGCTCTTCGCGATGGGGATGGTGTTCAACTTCCTCATCGGCGGCATCACGGGCATCTTCCTGGCGGACGTGCCGACCGACCTCAGCCTCTCCGACACCTACTTCGTCGTGGCCCACTTCCACTACACGATCATCGGCGGCGAGATCTTCGCCCTCTTCGCCGGCGTCTACTACTGGTTCCCGAAGATCACCGGCCGCATGTACGACGAGGGCCTGGGCCAGGTGCACTTCTGGCTGATGTTCATCGGCTTCAACCTGACCTTCCTGCCGATGTTCGCCCTGGGCTTCGGCGGTATGAACCGGCGCGTCTCCACCTATACGGCGGACCTGCAGGACCTGAACCTGTTCATCAGCGCGATGGCGTTCCTCCTGGGCGCGAGCTTCATCTTCTTCGTCCTGAACATGGTCTACTCGCTGCTGAAGGGCGAGAAGGCGGAGGCGAACCCCTGGCGGGCGCGCACGCTGGAGTGGCAGACGAGCTCGCCGCCGCCGGTGGAGAACTTCCCGGCGCCGCCGCGCGTCATCGGCGGCCCCTACGACTACGGCGTTCCGGGCGCGCCGGCGCACGCCGTCCTGGAGGTGACTCATGAGCAAGCTTGAGGAGACGAGGATGCGCCTTAGCCCGGCCGCCTTGGGCCTGGCGGTGCTCGCTGTCCTCGTCATGCTGACCGTCCTCGAGTATTTCATCGCGATCTGGTTAGACAAGAACCTGCCCATCATGATCGCCATGAACGTCGCGGACGCGGCGCTGATCATGGTCTTCTTCATGCACCTGCCGCGCCTCTGGCGAGGGGAGGAGTAGATGGCGGTCGCGAACGCCGAGGCGCACGCAGAGCACCGGCCGCTGGCCCTGAACCAGGCCGGGTTGTGGTTCTTCTTCCTTTCGGAGACGTTCCTCTTCGCGGCGCTGCTCAGCGCCCGTTTCTACATCGCCGGCTTCAAGCAGCCGGAGCACGTGAACCAGCAGCTGGGGCTGGCGATCACGACCATCCTTATCCTCAGCAGCTTCACGGCCTATATGAGCGAGACGTCGATCGCCCACGGCGACCGCAAGGGCTTCACGCGCTACCTGCTGCTGACCATACTGCTGGGCCTGGTCTTCGTGGCCGGCGTCGCCGTTGAGTGGTCGACAGCGGAGTTCCGCATCTCGGAGCCCTACGGGACGGCCTTCTTTTCGATGACGGGCCTGCACGCGTCGCACGTCGTCAGCGGTATCGTGATCCTCTGCCTGGTTCTTGGCCTGGGCGCAAAGGGGCGCTTCTCGGCCGAGAGCCACTGGGGCGTCGAGGCGTCGATCAAGTACTGGCACTTCGTGGACGTGGTCTGGGTGTTCTTCTACCCGGCGCTGTACCTCATCAGCTGGTAGGACGAACTCGCCTCAGTCCTAACGCCGAAGGCGCGAGACTCGTGCCGGACATGCCATTCGGCCCCTCCTTGCCGCTGGCACCGAATGCGCTCCGACGCGGCCCGCATTTCAGTTTGATGTAGCCAGGCCTTCGGCGGTTCCAAACTGCTTCGCACGCGCTTATGCTGGACGAGGCTCAGGGTTCGACCCGGCTCTGGGAAGGTGGGCTCCTGTTTGGGCGCCGTGCTCCTCGTTTTCGGCGCTGTTGCTCTGGCGGAGTCGGTCGTAGTCGTCGCTCTGCGCCGTTGGCGGCCGCGCGCGAGCGAGGGGAAGCTATCGCGCCGTGTCGCCGGCGGCCTCGTCCTCGTCGTTACGCCACTGGTCGTGCTCACGGCTTACGCGCGGCTGGCGCCGCTACCGTCCCCCTACGCCCTCGTCGAGCAGCCGGGCTTCGTCGTCCTCGACGCCGAAGGCGTCGTCCTCCAGCGCGACACGAGCGCCGGCCTGCGCGTGCCCGTCGCGCTGGCGGACGTGGCGCCGGTCATGGTCGAGGCGACCATCGCCGCCGAGGACAAGCGCTTCCGCAGCCACCCCGGCGTCGACCCGCTGGCGGCGGCGCGCGCCCTGCTACGCCTACCGTTCCAGCGCTCCGGCGCCTCGACGCTGACGCAGCAGGTGGCGCGGCGCCTCTACCTGCGCGACGGCGCCGGCGGCCTCCTGGAGCGCAAGGCGCGCGAGGCGCTCACCGCGCTGCAGCTGGAGGCGCACTATTCCAAAGACGAGATCCTGGCGCTCTACCTGAACGAGGTCTACTACGGCCGCGGCGCCTACGGCGTCGAGGCGGCGGCGCGCGTCTACTTCGGCGTGAGCGCGCGCAACCTCGACCTGGCGCAGGCCGCGTTCCTCGCCGGCCTGCCGCAGCTGCCCGCGGACTACGGCGCCGCGCCGGACGCCCCGGCGGTCCGCGAACGGCAGCGCTACGTCCTCGACCGCCTGGTCGAGAGCGGCCGCGTCTCGCCCCTCGACGCGGCGGCCGCGAAAGCGGAGGCGCTCCAGATGCTGCCCGAGCTGGCGCCCGTCGTCGCACCCCACTTCGTCGAGTACGCCCTGGCGGAGCTGGCGGCCGTCCGCCCCGACCTCGACGGCCGGCAGGGCCTCGTCATCGAGACGACGCTGGACGCCGGCCTGCAGGCGGAGGCGGAGCGGCTGGTTCGCTTTCACCTCGAGAGGCTGGCGGAGAAGTCGGTGGGCAACGCGGCCGTCGTCGTGCTGGAGCCGGCGAGCGGCCGCGTCCTCGCCATGGTCGGCAGCGCCGGCTTCGACGCGGCGGAAGGCGGCCAGATCAACATGGCCGTGACGCCGCGCCAGCCCGGCTCCGCCCTGAAGCCCTTCCTCTACGCCGCGGCGCTGGAGCGCGGCTACACCGCAGCCTCGACCGTCCTCGACCTGCCGACGACCTTCGAGACCGCCAGCGGGCCCTACGCGCCCCTGGACTACGACCGGCGCTTTCACGGCCCGGTCTCGCTGCGCGTCGCGCTGGCCTCCTCGCTCAACGTGCCCGCCGTGCGGACGCTGAACGAGGTCGGCATTGAGACCTTCCTGGACGTCGCCCACCGCTTCGGCCTGCGGACGCTGACCGACTCCGAGGTCTACGGCCTGGCGCTGACGCTGGGCGGCGGCGAGGTACGCCTCCTCGACCTGACGGGCGCTTACGGTGCCCTGGCGACCGGCGGCCTCCTGGCCCAGCCGTACGCCGTCGAGAGGGTGCGGGACGCGGCCGGCCGCGTCCTCTACGAGCGCCCGCCGCGGCCGCCCGCGCGCGTCGTCGCCGAGGAGCGCGCCTACATCCTCGCCGACATCCTCGCCGACCCGCTGGCGCGCCAGCTCGGCTTCGGCGAGGCGCCGGCGCTGACGCTGTCCTACCGCGCCGGCGTCAAGACCGGCACGACGACCGAGTTCCGCGACAACTGGACTGTGGGCTTCACGCCGGAGCGCGTCGTGGGCGTGTGGGTGGGCAACACCGACAACCGGCCGATGAAGAACGTCTCCGGCGTTACGGGCGCGGCGCCTATCTGGCGCGCCGTCATGGACGCGGCCATGGCCGGGGTGACGCCGACCTGGCCGCGACCCCCGGCCGGCCTGCGAAGGGCCACCGTCTGCTACCCGACAGGCCTCCAGCCCGGGCCGTACTGCCCAACGCGCGTCGATGAGTGGTTCGTCGCCGGCACAGAGCCGAGCGAGACCGAGGACTACTACCGGCGCGACGCCTCCGGCCGGCTGCTCATCGATCCGCCGGTAGAGGCGCGGGCCTGGGCCATCGAGGCCGGGCTGGTGCTGGTCAACGACCGGCCGCCGGCGGGCTCGCAGCCGTTCGTGGTGCAGCCGGCGCAGGGGAGCGTGCTCTTCCTGGCGCCGGAGCTGCCCTCGCAGGCCCTGATCCTGCGCGCGTCGCCGCCGGCCGGCGCCCAGCGCATCGAGTTCCGCGTCGACGGCGCGCTCGTCGGCGTCGCTTCCGCCGCTGACCCGACGGCCGTCTGGCCGGTGAGCGCCGGCGCGCACGTGCTGGAGGTCAGCGCCGTGCTCGGCAGCGGCGAGGTCGTGACCGCCAGCGCCCGATTCGAGGTGCGGCCGTGACGCCGGGCCGCGGGCAGGCCCTTCGACGCGGCTCAGGACAGGCCCTTCGACGCGGCTCAGGACAGGCCCTGCGCCTTGCGCGCCGGGCCGCAGGCGACATCCGCTGGCTGACGGCGGGCCTCCTCGTCGCCGTCCTTGCCTTCTTCGCCGTGACGAACCAGGACGTGGCACGCCTTAGCTTCGTCACGCCGGGCGTTGAGCCGACCGAGTTCACCGTCATCCCCGAGGGCGACGCCGTCCACCCCCTCTCGCCCATCCAGGTCACGTTCCCGCGGGCGCCGCTGGAGCGCGACGGCGCCAACATCCTGACGCTGGAGCCGGCGGTGCCGGGCCAGTACGTCTGGCAGAGCGAGCGGACGCTGCTCTTCCAGCCGGAATGGCCGGGCATGCGGCGCGGCCAGCGCTACACGATCCGCGTCGCGGCGCAGCCGGACGCCGGCCTGAGCCGCCCCTTCAGCCGCGAGATCACGACCGATGGGGCGCTTAGGATCGAGACGGTCATCCCGGCGCCGGACGACGTCGACGTGCCGGGCAACGTCCAGCTCCTCGTCCAGTTCAACCGGTCCGTGGCGCCGCTGACCGTCCTCGCGGCGCCGCTCGAGGCGCCGGTAGTGGAGTTCGACCCGCCGCTGGCCGGCCGCGGCGAATGGCTGAACACGTCGCTCTACCGCTTCGTGCCGGCGCCGGGCGCCCTCCAGCCCAACACGCGCTACGAGGCGCGCATCAGAAGCGGGCTCTCGGGTCAGCCGGACAGCGTCCTGGACGAGGACTACGTCTGGCGCTTCACGACCTTCGGCCCGGCCATCGAGCGCGTGACGCCGGACGTCAACACGCGCTTCGTCGGGCCGAACCAGCAGGTCGTAGTCAAGTTCAACCAGCCGATGAACCGCGCCTCCGTGCAGGGCGGCTTCCGCCTCACAGACCCCAACGGCCTGCCAGCGTCCGGCAGCTTCGCCTGGTCCGAGGACGACACGCTGCTCACCTTCACGCCGGCCCAGGCCTTCGCGCCGCTGTTCCGGTACGAGCTGCGCATTGCCGGCGGCGTCGCCGGGCGCGGCGGCGGCGCCCTGAAGACGGAGTGGCGCTCGGCTTTCGAGGCCGTGGGGCGGCCGACCGTCGCCCGGACGCGCCCGGCCGACGGCGCCCAGGACGCCGAGCGCTTCGGCATCGACATCGAGTTCAGCAACCCGATGAACGGCGACTCGCTGGAGGGCAAGGTTAGCGTTAGCGGCATCGACCCCGACGACGTCAACGAGTACTTCTCGCCGGACGAGCTGCACCTCTTCCTCTCGACACCGCTGCAGCCGTCGACGGCCTACACGGTGAGCGTCGCCGCCGGCGCCGTCGACCGCTACGGCCAGGCGCTGCCGCCCTACCGCTTCTCCTTCACGACCGGCGCCCGTCCGGCGGCCGTGACCCTCGCCATCCCGAACGAGATCGCCACCTACTCGGCGTCGGCAGAGCCCATCCTCTACTTCCACGCGACGAACATGGAGCAGGCGACGTTCACGCTCTACCCGCTGACCGTGGACGAGATGCGGGATATCCAGCAACGGAACTACATCTCGGACGGGCCGGAGGAGCTGTTCCAGCCGTCTCAGCCGGCCCTCTACGCCTGGACGGAGGATGTCGCCGGCGGCCGCGACGAGGTGCTGCTCAAGGCGACCTCGCTCTCGCGCAACGGCGGGCCGCTGCCCAAAGGCGACTATCTCGTGCGCACCAGCGGCCAGTTCCGCTCCGAGCTCGCCTTCAGCGTCGTCGACACGGCCCTGATCACCAAGCAAGCCTACGACGAGCTCCTCGTCTGGGCCATCGACCTCGACACCGGGCAGCCGCTGCCGAACGTGACCCTGAGGGCGAGCGGCGGCGCGCTGGCCGGCGACGACGAGGCGCGCACCAACAGCCAGGGCCTCGCCTCCTTCGCCGTGCCGGACCGGCTGGAGCGGCTGATGAAAGGCGACCAGACTCTCGTCATCGCCCTGGAGGGCGACGGCCGCTGGGGCGTGACGTCGACGGCCTGGAGCCAAGGCGTCAACACCTACGACCTCGGCCTGCCGTACGAGTTCTACCCGCGAAAGTACGTCGGCCACGTCTACACGGACCGGCCGATCTACCGCGCCGGCGAGGAGGTCTTCTACAAGCTCGTCATCCGCACCGACGACGACGCCGTCTACTCCGTCCCCAAAGACCTGAAGGACGTAACGCTGACGATAACCGACTCGCAGGGCAACGAGGTCAGCAGCCAGGCCGTGGAGACGAACGAGTTCGGCACCTTCGCCGGCTCGCTGAAGCTAGCGGCGGACGCGCCCACCGGCGACTACGGCATCCAGGTGGCCTGGCAGGCCGAGCCGAACCTGCAGCCGGGCCCGCGTGGCGCTCCCGGCTTCCAGCTGCCCGTCGCCGGCACGTCCTTCCTCGTCGCCGAGTTCCGCGTGCCGGAGTTCGAGGTGACGGCGAGCACGGCGGCTCAGGATTATGTCAATGGCGACGCCATCGCGGCGCGCGTGGCGGCGACCTTCTTCTTCGGCGGCGCCGTCGCCGGGGCGCCCGTCGAGTGGTCGGTGCTCGCCAGCCCCTTCGCGCCCCGCTTCGAGGGCTTCGAGCGCTACTCCTTCGTCGACTTCGACTACTTCCAGCGGGGCACAGCCGTCTTCGAGAGCCCGGTGCGCCAGACGGGCGCCGCCGTGACCGACAGCACGGGCGTCGCCGAGTTCAGCGTGCCTGCGACCATCGCCGGCGACGAGGGGCCGCAGCGCTACCAGATCAGCGCCACGGTGACCGACCAGAGCGCCCAGGCCGTCGCCGCGTCGACGACCGTCAGCGTCCATCCCGCCAGCCTCTACGCCGGCGTCCGGACGTCGGAGTACGTCGCCGCCGCCGGCGAGCAGGCCCAGATCGAGGTCGTCTCCGTCGACCTGCAGGGCCGGCCGCTGCCGAACCGCAACGTCAGCGTCGGCGTCTACCAGCGCACCTGGATCACGACGAAGGAGCAGACGGCCGAAGGGGCGCGTCGCTACCGCAGCGAGCCGCGCGACACGCTGATCACCACACTCAGCGTCACGACGGACGGCGAGGGCCGCGGCTCCGTCGCGTTCACGCCGGAGCGCTCCGGCACGCTGCGCATCGTCGCGGAGGCGCGCGACGACAGCGGGCGGACGGCGCGCGCCGCCACCTACCTCTGGGTCTGGGGCGGCGGCTTCGGCAGCTGGGAGGTCGCCAACGACGACACGCTGAAGCTCGTCGCCGACAAGGAGGAGTACGAGGTCGGCGACACGGCGGAGGTGCTGGTGCCGGCGCCGTTCGAGGGCGCCACCGGCCTCGTGACGGTGGAGCGCGGCAAGGTCATGGACCGCCGCGTGCAGCAGTTCCCGACCAACAGCGAGCGCCTGCGCATTCCGATCACCGACCGCAGCGTGCCGGACGTCTTCGTCAGCGTCGTCCTCTACCGGCCGCCCACGGCCGAGGACCCGGTGCCGCGCTACAAGGTCGGCTACGTCCAGCTCAAGGTCTCGACAGAGACGCGCGTCCTCAACGTCAGCATCACGCCCGACCGCGACCGGGCGCAGCCCGGCGACAAGGTGCGCTACGGCATCGAGGTCACGGACTCCGGCGGCCGCGGCGTCAAGGCCGAGCTCTCCGTGGCCGTCGTCGACAAGGCGGTGCTGTCGCTGGCGGAGGAGAGGGGCGAGAGCGGCCTGCGGGCGTTCTGGTACGAGAGGGGCCTCGGCGTCGCGACCGCGTCCTCGCTCGCCGTGTCGATCAACCGGTCGAACGACGTCATCTCGGAGCCGCCGGCCGGCGGCAAAGGCGGCGGCGGCCTGGAGGATGAGCGCCTCCGCCAGGAGTTCCGCAACACCGCCCTCTGGGAGGCGCAGCTGGAGACCGACGACCGCGGCCGCGCCTCCGTAGAGCTGGAGCTGCCCGACAACCTGACGACCTGGCGCCTCCAGGCGCGCGCCGTCAGCGGCAACATCCTCGTCGGCGAGGGGACGAACGAGCTGCTCTCGACGAAGCCGCTGCTCCTGCGGCCGGCCCTACCGCGCTTCCTGCGCGTCGGCGACAAGCCGACGCTGCGCGCCCTCGTCCGCAACGCCACTGACCAGCCGGCCAACGTCACCGTCTCGCTCGTCGCGGAGGGCATCGACGTGAGCGGGCCGCTGGAGCAGCGCGTCAGCGTCGCTCCCAACGCCTCGACCATGGTCGAGTGGCCGGCCTCGGTCTCGCGGGAGGGCTCCGTCAAGCTCACGCTGCGGGCGGAAGGCGGCGCCGGCCTGAAGGACGCCGTCGTCCGGGAGCTGCCGGTGCTGCTGGACGTGACGCAGGAGGCGACGGCGACGGGCGGCGTCGTCAAGGACAAGCCGCTGACCGAGGCCGTCTACCTGCCGACCTTCGCCATCACCGACAGGGGCGCGCTCACCGTCTCCGTGCGCGCCTCCATCACGGGCTCCATGGTCGAGGACCTCGCCGACTTCGAGCCCGAGACCTGGGAGGGCCACGAGCGCGTCGCCAGCCGCATCATCTCGACCCTCGCAGTGCGCCGCGCCGACCCGGAGGCGGCGAGGCGGGGCGCCTTCTCGGAGGGACAGCTGCGCTCGGATGTCGCCGGCCTGATCAGCGCCCAGCTATCGGACGGCGGCTGGGCCTGGTGCCGCCTCTGCTTCACCAGCGACCCCTGGATCACGGGCTGGGTGCTCATCGCCCTGGGCGAGTGGCGGCGCGAGGGCAACGAAATCGACGAGTCGACTCTCAGCCGCGCCGCCGGCTACGTGACGAGCTACGTCAACCGCTTCACGGACGTCGCCCGGCCCGCCGACCCGAACGAGAAGGCCTTCCTCCTCTACTCCCTCGCGGTCGCCGGCGCGCCCGGCCAGAATGAGTCGATCCTGCGGGCGCTGTACGAGCAGGAGCGGGCGAACCTGGCGAGCTGGGGCCGCGCCTACCTCCTGCTGGGCTTCGCCGAGGCCGGCCTGACGCGCCGCGATGAGCCGGTGCGCCGCCTCCTGGACGACCTGGCGGCGAACGTCATCCCCAGCGCCAACGGCAACCACTGGGAGGACGCGGGGAAGCGCGGCCCCACCCAGACCGGCCCGCGCACCACCGCCCTCGTCCTCGACGCCCTGGTGCGCCTCGACCCGAAGCATCCGCTCATCGAGGAGACGGTGCGCTGGCTGAGCGTGGCGCTGGGCACCAACGTCTGCCGCACGTCCCTGGAGCGGGCGGAGGCGATCCGCGCCCTCTCCGGCTTCGCCGAGGAGACGGGCGAGCTGGGCGCCGGCTTCGCCTTCGCCGTGCGCCTGGACGGCCGCGAGGTTCTGGGCGGCAGCCTCAGCTCCCGCGGCGAGGCGAGCGGCGAGGAGGCGATCCTGCCCCTGCGCGACCTGACGCCCGGCAAGACGAGCCTCCTCACCCTGGCCCGCGGCTCGCGCCAGCGGGGGCGCATGTACTACACCCTCGACCTGCGCTACGTGACGCCGGCCAAGGAGGTCGAGGCGCTGAACCGCGGCCTCGCCGTCTCGCACGAGTACACGCGGCTGGAGGCGCCGGACCAGCCCATCGACCGCGTCCGCGTCGGCGATACGGTGCGCGTCAAGGTGACGGTCGTCGCGCCGGCCGAACGCAACTACGTCGTCGTCACCGACGGCCTGCCCGCCGGCCTGGAAGGCATCGACCCGAAGCTGAAGATCACCGACCCGGCGCTCGTCGCGCAGCTGGAGACCGAGCGGCGCCAGGCGAACCGGCCGCCCGAGCTCGACTACTACGCGCCCTGGTTCCGCTGGTACTACAGCCCCTGGCAGCAGGTCGACCTGCGCGACGACCGCGTCATCCTCAGCGCCCAGACGCTGGCGAAGGGCGTCTACGAGTTCATCTACTACGCCCGCGCCACGACGCCGGGCGAGTTCTTCGTCGCGCCGGCGGTCGCCGAGGAGTCGTATTTCCCAGAGGTCTTCGGCCGCAGCGACAGCGGTCGCTTCTACGTCGACCCATAGGGGCCCATCTGGAGCCCAGAATTGGCCTGCCTGGCCCAGGTTCTAGAGGCCAATAGGCTCTCCCACCGCACGGCACAATACCCGAAACTGAGAACGCAGAGGCGGGCCCTCTGACGGAGGCGGCCGTGACCAAGGCCATCGAAGAGCTGAAAAGGGATCACGCGCTCATCAAGCGGACGCTGGCCGTCATCGACGGCATGCTGGGCGACGGGCAGCGGCCTGACCGCCTGCAACCCGAGGCCCTGCGCCAGGCGATCGACTTCGTCAGGGGCTTCGCAGAGCGCTGCCACCAGGCGAAGGAAGAGAGGGCGCTCTTCCCGCTGCTGGCGGCGAAGAACGAGACCATCGCCAGGGGGCCTGTGCACATGCTCGAAGCCGAGCACGAGGCAGGCCACGTCCTCATCTCCGAGCTCGAGGCTGCCCTACCCGGCCTGGAGGCGGGC
>DATBWN010000278.1:0-17947 GCA_036514755.1 Dehalococcoidia bacterium
GGGTCGTAGCGCTCCAGGTAGTCGGGCAGGAAGGGCGCCGTGCCCAGGCTCGTGCTCGCCTTGCCACCGCGGAAGTTGACGTACTGGTTCGCCGGCACGTCGTAGGGCTGGTTGAGGCCGCCGTACATCATGACCTGGGCCGGCCAGCTGAGGGTGTGGAACCAGATGTTGTCCTTGCCGACGAAGTAGTAGATCTTCGCCGCCGGGTCCTGCCAGAAGTCGCGCCAGGCCTCCGGCGTGCCTTGACGCTGGGCCCACTCCTTCGCCGCCGAGAGGTAGCCGATGACGTTCTCGAACCAGACGTAGATGCGCTTGCTCTCGAAGCCCGGCACCGGTATCGGCACGCCCCACTGCAGGTCGCGCGTGATCGCCCGGTCCTTGAGGCCCTCGTTGAGGACGCCGAGGGCGAAGGAGAGGACGGGGCGGCGCCAGTGCGTCTTGCCTTCGCTCAGCCAGGCCTTCAGCTGCTCCGTGTAGGCGCTGAGGCGGAGGAAGAAGTGCTCCGACGTCCTCTGCTCCGGCGTCGTGCCGTCGAAGCGGCAGCGCGGCTTGATCAGGTCAACGGGGTCCAACGTCCGGCCGCAGCTGTCGCACTGGTCGCCGCGGGCGCCCTCGTAGCCGCAGAAGGGGCAGGTGCCCTCGACGTAGCGGTCCGGCAGGAAGCGCCCCTCGCGCGCGCAGTAGGTGAGCTCCATGCTGCCTTTGTAGATGTCGCCCTGATCCAGCAGCTTGAGGAACATCTCCTGCGCGGTGTCGATGTGGTTCTGCGTACCCGTCGTCGTGTAGAGGTCGAACTCGATGCCCAGGCGGCCCCAGCAGGCGACGAACTCGTCATGGAAACGCCTGGCGACGGCCTCCGGCGTGGTGCCCTCCATCTCGGCGCGGACGGTGATGGGCGTCCCGTGCTGGTCCGAGCCGGAGACCATGATGACGCGGTTGCCGGCGATGCGGTGGTAGCGCGCGAAGATGTCCGCCGGCAGGTAGGCGCCGGCGATCTGGCCGAGGTGAAGCGAGCCGTTGGGGTACGGCCAGCCAACACCTACGAGGATCGTTTCCGCCACTGCTTCCCCTCCCGCGCGACCTCAGTCTAGCGGTTTAGCAATGCCGAGGGCTACCAACGCTCCCTATCGCGCCGTTCGAGGCATACCTCGTCCGATGTCGGCGTCAACGGTACCCTCGTATGGCCCGTTCGGCCCTTGCCGCTGCGACGGGGCCTCGGCTACGATGCCAGTGATCCCCGGCAAGGAGACGACCGTGCAAAACCTTCGCATTCCCGGGCCGACACCGTGCCCGCCCGAGACGCTATCCGAGCTTTCGCGCCAGATGATCAACCACCGCGGCCCGGAGTTCGCCGATCTGCAGGGACGGATCGTGACGCGCCTGAAGGCCATCTTCCGCACCCAGAGCGAGGTCTACGTCTACACGACCTCAGGGACCGGCGTCATGGAGGCGGCGATCGTCAACACCCTCTCGCCGGGAGACGGCGTCCTGGCCGTCTCCATCGGCGAGTTCGGCGACCGCTTCGCCGACATCGCCGAGGCGTTCGGCGCCGACGTCACGCGCCTCAGCTTCGAGCCGGGCACGGCGGCGGAGCCGGCCGCCGTCGCCGAGGCGTTGCGGGCCCGGCCGGACGCGGTCGCCGTCCTCGTCACGCACAACGAGACCTCCACCGGCGTGACGAACGACATAGCCGCCATCAGCAAGGCGGTGCGCGCGGTCAAGCCGGACGTCCTGCTCATCGTCGACGCCATCAGCAGCCTCGGCTGCATCCCCTACGCCGCCGACGCCTGGGAGGTCGACGTCAGCACCACCTGCTCGCAGAAGGGGTTCATGATCCCGCCCGGACTCGCCTTCATCAGCCTGAGCCCGCGCGCCTGGGCCGCCTACGAGCGGTCGACGATGCCAAAGTTCTACCTGGACGTCGGCAAGTACCGCGACTACGCCAAGCGCGGCCAGCCGCCCTGGACGCCCGCCGTATCGATCTACTACGGCCTCGACACGGCGCTGGAGATGATGACCAAGGAGGGGCTGGAGCAGGTGAACGCCCGCCACTACGCCATCGCGGATTACACGCGGGCGAAGGTCAAAACGCTGGGCCTGACGCTCCTGGCCGAAGGGCCCCAGGCCTCCGACACGGTGACCAGCGTTCGCGTGCCGGAAGGCGTCGACGCGGCGGCGCTGCTCGGCCTGCTGAACAAGGACTACGACACCGTCCTCGCCGCCGGGCAGGGCAAGCTCGCCGGCAAGATCGTGCGCATCGGCCACATGGGCATCGTCGAGCGCGAGGCCATCGACGCCGCGGTGGCGGCGCTGGAGTCGGCGCTGAGCCGTCTCGGCTACAAGAGGCCGGCTCCCGCGGGCGCCTGATCGAAGAGATGGCCCGCATCCTGGTCACGGACCCTATAGCCGAGGACGGGCTGGATATCCTGCGGCGCGAGGCGGACGTCGACGTCCGCCTCGGCCTTTCCGGCCCGCCGCTCGTCGAGGCCATCGGCGGCTACGAGGGCCTCGTCGTCCGCAGCGAGACGAAGGTAACGGCCGAGATACTCGACGCCGCTCACCAGCTGCTCGTCGTCGGCCGCGCCGGCGTCGGCGTCGACAACATCGACGTCGAGGCGGCGACGCGGCGCGGCGTCGTCGTCGTCTACGCGCCGGAGGCGAACACGGTCTCGGCCGCCGAGCACACCATCGCGCTGATGCTCTGCCTGGCGCGACAGGTGCCGGACGCGCACGCTTCGCTGCGACAGGGGAGATGGGAGCGCTCGCAGTTCATGGGCGTCGAGCTCCGAGGCAAGACGCTGGGCCTGCTGGGCCTCGGCCGTGTCGGCTCAGAGGTGGCGCGCCGAGCGCGCGGCCTGGAGATGAACGTCATCGCCTACGACCCGGGCATCGGGCCGGACCGGTTCCAGATGCTGGGCGTCGGCGTCGCCAGCTTCGAGCAGGTGCTGCGGCAAAGCGACTTCATCTCGCTCCACGCCATCGTTTCGGCCGGCAGCCGCCACCTCCTGGACGAGGCGGAGTTCGCCAAGATGAAGCCGGGCGCGCGCCTGATCAACATCGCCCGCGGCAGCCTGGTGAACGAGGCCGCGCTGCTGAAGGCGCTGGAGAACGGCACCATCGCCGGCGCGGCGCTGGACGTCTTCGACCCGGAGCCGCCGGCCAAGGACAACCCGCTGCTACGCCACCCGAAGGTCATCGTCACGCCCCACCTCGGCGCCTCCACCGCCGAGGCGCAGGAGCGCGTCGCCGTGGACGTGGCGGAGCAGGTGCTGGCCATCCTGCGCGGCGAGCCGGCGATCTACGCGATCAACCTGCCCATGGTCACAGGCGAGGTGTTCAAGGTCATCGCGCCCTACCTGCAGGCGGCGACGCAGGCCGGCTCCCTGGCCACCCAGCTCGCCTCCGGCCAGTTCGAGAGCATCGAGATCGAGTACCTGGGCGAGCTGGCTGACCTCGACGTCGCGCCGCTGAAGGCGTCGGTGATCAAGGGCCTGCTGGCGCCGATCAGCGAGGAGAACGTGACGCTGGTGAACGCCAGCCTAATCGCGGAGCAGCGCGGCCTGCGCATCACGGAGCGCAAGGGCCACTACGACGGCATCTACAAAGACCTGATCCGCGTCCACCTCACGACCAGCGCCGGCAAGACCAGCGTCTCCGCGACCGTGGCCCACGACGGCCCCCACATCGTCGAGATCAACGACTTCTGGGTGGACGTCTCGCCGGGCGAGGGCTACCTTCTCCTCTGCGAGAACGTCGACCGGCCGGGCATGATCGGCCGCATCGGCACGTTCCTGGGCGGCAAGGACATCAACATCAGCTTCATGCGCGTCGGCCGCGAGAAGGTGCGCGGGCGCGCCCTCATGGTGCTCGGCCTGGACGACGACCTGGACCAGGAGACGCTGGCCGAGATCGGCCGTATCCCGAACATCTTCTCCGCCCGCACCGCCAAGATTTAGACGCGCCCGCTGCGCTTGACGGCCTCTCGCGCGCGACGTAGGGTGTCGGCGAAATGGGCGGCCCTTTCTTCCTCGCGCGCCTCGGCGCCTTCACGATCTCGCTGCTCCTGCTGAGCGAGTCTGTGGAGCCGGGCTGGGGTGTGGCGCCGGGCTGGGGCTGGTACCTGGCGATCTGTCTGCTCACGCTGATGACGCTCTGGGACATGCTCAGCCTCGTCGCCTTCGCCATCGCCGGGCTGTTGCTCGTGGGCGTCATCGATGAGGGACGGGCGGCCTTCATCGCCCTGACGATCTTCGCGGGCGTGGGCCTCGTCCGCCACCTCCTCCGCGGCACACCCTGGCCGCCGCGGCCGGCGCAGTGGTGGGGCCGGCGCGCCGCCGACTTCTAGGTCTCGGCCGCGGCCCTATGCGCGCCAGCCGGCGGCTGCTAAGCTTGTCCTGAGCTCGTCGAAGGGCTTGTCCTGAGCTCGTCGAAGGGCTCACCGAAGGGCCTGCGCCGTTACTGCTGCTGGAGGGTCCCCGATAGCCACCAACACCGACGTCGAAGAGCTGGTCAGCCGCCTGAACGCACTGCGCGAGCGAGAGCCTGACCCCTTTGAAGCGACGCCGGCGGCCGTCGAAGCCTACGTGCTCGCCGCCCGCGAGGTCGCGGACGCCGCCGAGCGCCTGGGCTACGAGACGCTGACGGAGGCGCAGGCGCACTACCTGCACGAGGCGGCGATGCGCCAGGTGCGCTTCGCGCACGCCCGCCTGGAGCACGACCGATCGGCGGCGCTGGAGATCCTCGGCCGGCTGTTCCGCACCGGCCGAGTGCCGCGGCCGGACGGCCGCTACGACGGCGAGCTTATCGCCCTCTCCACCGGCCTGCTCTCCGACCCCTTCTTCGAGTGGCTGACGCGCATCTACCTGCCCTGGCTGGGCAAGACGTTCGACGCGGAGGCCGGCACCGGCGACAACGTCTTTCGCGACAACGCCTGGTCGAAAGCAACGGAGAAGCTCGGCTGGCCGGAGTACCGCATTCCCAGCGACGACCCGCCGGACACTGTGCGCGTCTTCCCCTTCCGCAGCTCCGTCGCGCCGGGCATCGAGGACCCAGATGTCCAGGTGCTGCGCATCGCCTACGGCGAGGCGCCGAACCCGCTGCCCGTGCGCCGCATCGTCGACGAGGTCGTCGAGCTGCCGGGAGGTTACCTCCTGGGCAAGGCGCACATGCGCGGCCTGCGCGAGTTCCGCCGCGTCTGCTTCTTCGGCCTGGTCAGGGCCTAGGGCACATCCGCCATCCGCGAGCGCAGGCGGGCGAACTCGATGAGCGCCCGCGGCTCGCACTCGTCGTCTGGGAAGACGGCGGCGCCGCCCTCGCATTCGTAGTCGGCCAGCTCCTCCTTGATCCGCGCCAGAGCCGCCTCCGCGCCGGCGCGGTCGCAGTGCACCAGGCAGATGGCGAACTCCAGCGGCGCCAGGAAGGCGCTCAAGTCGACGCGGCGCACGATGCGCTGGCAGCGCTGAGCGGCGTCCGCCGACTTCGCCTGCCAGTCATCGTTGGACATGTCAGGGAGATCGACGAGGCCGGCGCGGACGACAACGACCGCCATCGGGTGGTCGAAGCGCTGGCAGCGCTCCGCCTCCTCCTCCAGGCGTCGCTCCAGGTACCAGCGGTTGTAGAGGCCCGTCGACTCGTCGTTGAGGGCGTGCAGGCGGCCGGCGCTCGAGAGGCTCAAGAGCGCGGCGAAGCGGCCGCCGCTGGCGTGCGCCTCCGGCCTGGCGCCGTTCTCCGCCAGCCGGCGCAGCGCCAGCTGGCCGCCCCCGGCGCAGAGCGCCAGCAGCGCGGCGAGCGGGATGGGCAGTTGGTCGCTGGCGAACCAGAGCCAGCTCCCTATCAGAGCGAGGTTGAGAACGACGTAGGCAGGGCTGCGTCGGGCCTGCGTCGCGGCGTCCTTCAGGGTCCTGGCGAGCATGTTCTTCGTAGAGAAGTATCGGTCGGAGCGGGAGCAACTGAATCGAGCCGTGGCCTAGCGCGCATCCCCGCGCTGCAGGACGGGAGCCGCCGGTCGAAGATAAAGTTAGAGGGGATCGACACTTAGGGAAGGGCCCTGACATGGCGCACACGCTCCCACTAATGGCCGACAGCCAGGCGCTGCGAAGGTTTGGCAAGCTGTACCTGGCCGCGTTCTGGTTCGCGACGGCCTCTCTTTACGTCTCGCTGATCCAGGCCGGCTACGACCCGCGCCTGGCGTTGACCTCGGCCGCGGCGGCGGCCATCGGCTGCCTGCTCCTACGCCTGGCGCAGGAGGCCGACGTCCCCGCGCTGGCGGCGACGCCGCGGGAGGACGGCCTCCTGCGCGAGCGAGACTTGGTGCAGCGCATCGACCAGCTGATGCGCGAGGCGCGCCTCTCGGAGGCAGCCGTCGGCGTCATGCTCGTCTCCGTCCGCAGCATCCGCGCGGGCGACGACCGGATGCAGCTGCACAAGACGATGAACCTGGTGCGCGGCGAGCTGTTCCGCGACGCCGACTCCCGCGTCTACCAGGTCGACGAGCAGACCTTCGCCGTGACCGAGAGTCGCGATGACACCGTGGCCCACTTCGAGCGCATCGCCAAGCAGCTGCGCAGCGAGTTCCTCAACCGCCGCACGGCCTCGCCGGAGCTGACCTCGGTGCGGCTGACGGTGGGCGTTGCCGTGGCGGAGAGCTGGCTCACGTCGCCCCGCGACCTCGTATCGAACGCCCGCGCCGCCATCCGGCTGGCGGAGACGCAGGGCCGCGACACCTTCTTCCGCCGCGTCTAAGACACCTTCTGTAGTCGAGAGGCCGCGGGTCTCAGTACAAGACCGGAGCAAGCCTCGGCACCTTGAAGCCGCCGAGGGGCTGTGCGGCAGCCTTATGCCGCCACGCTAGTGGCCTGGTGGGTCCGGCAGGATTCGGACCTGCGACCAACCCGGTTATGAGCCGGCCGCTCTATCGAACGGCAGCCCCCGTACTCAGCCGCCCCACTTCCTGCCGAGGTCGTCGAGCCCAGACTTCGCCAAGTCGTCCGGCGTCATCACGACATGAAACTCGACGGAGGCGTTGAACAGGAGGAAGAATGGCTCGGCGATGGCCGGAACCTTGGAGGGGTCAGGCACGTCAACGATCAAGATGCCGCCACGCTTGCCGCCGCGCTCGGCGAAGTACGCCGCCTCTGGCTTGATATCGGCCATGACACGGTCGATCAGCTGAGACGCGGTGCCCTTCTTGACCATGGTGTTGAAAGGTTCGAGCGGGAAGCTCAAGTCGATCAGCATGCGCATTTCTCTGTGTTCCTTTTCTGCTAAGGCAGCGGCTAAGTCGCTCCAAAGCGTGCTTATGAGATGGAACGCAACTTCACGGGGCGCGGAGTGAGAGGATTGTGGCAGCACTTCCCCGCGCCTGTCAAGCAATCCGCGGAACAGAGACGGAGGGGGTGGCCTGGTGGGCCCGGCAGGGATCGAACCTGCGACCAACCGGTTATGAGCCGGCCGCTCTGACCGCTGAGCTACGGGCCCTCCCCGCATCGTAGCACAGCGCCTCGGATCGGCTCTGAAGGCCAGGCTTAAGCCTGGCCTTCGTTCTTGCGCCCTCTACAGCAGGCGCGCCTGGCCGCCGTCGAGCTGACCGCCGGACGCGTCGACCGGCTCCAGGCAGGCCGCGTCGTCGTTCTTGACCGAGTTGACGCGCGGCGAGACCGGCGTCGCGATGAGGACGTCCTCCGCGGCGGGCCGCAGCAGACTACCGAGGCGCTCCACGTCCTCCTCGCGCGGGTCAAGCCAGAGGTCGACGACATCGTCGGGCAGGATCACGGGCATGCGGTCGTGGATCGGCGAGACGACGGCGTTGGGCTCGGTCGTGACGATGGTGAACGTTCGCTGCCACTGGCCGGGCTGGGGCTGCCAGGACTCGTAGAGGCCGGCGAAGAGGATGAGGCCGCCGTCCGAGCGGTGGAACCAGATTGGCTGGCGTGAGGCGCCGGCCCCGCGTCCTGAGCCTGTCGAAGGGCCGACCCACTCGAAGAAGCCGTCCGCGGGAACGGCGCAGCGTCGCTTGACGAAGGCGTCGCGGAAGGCGTGGGCGCTGGCCAGCGTCTCGGCGCGGGCGTTGATCTGGGCGGCGGCTCGCTTGGCGTCCTTCGCCCAGCTGTTGACGAGGCCCCAGCGCGCCGGCAGGACCTGGCGGTCCTCGTAGCGCAGGCGGACGATCCAGTGCGCATCCGTGGGGGCGATGTTGTAGCGCGGCCTGTACTCCGCCGCCGGGATCTGCTCGACGTTGACGCCCAGCTCCTCGGCCAGACGCTCGCGCTCGCGATAGGCCAGGGTGAAGCGGCCGCACATGAGAGAAGCTTACAGCTATCGAGATGAAGATGAAGGCCAGATTTAAGTCTGGCCTTCGGGCTTCTGGCTGAAGGGACTGTCAGCCGAAGAACTTCTCCGAGACTATGTCCTTGCGGTCGAAGCCGCGCTCGCTCACGGCGTGCTCGGTGACCTGTTTGATCATCGCTTCGCTGCCGCAGAGGTAGAGCTTCACGTGGTCGGGATCATAGGGGACGCCGGTGAGCCGCTCGAGGGGGTGCGTCTCGCCCGCGCACTCCTCCGGCGATGGGGCGAGGACCCTGGTGATGCGGCCGCGGCCGTAATGCCAGGGCGTGCCGGCATCGCGGCTGAGGAACATGTGGTACTGGAAGGACGGGTAGCGGCGCCGGTGGTCCTTGAACTCGTCCTGGTAGGCGAAGTCGGCAGGGTTGCGCACGCCGTGCAGGACGATGCCCCGGCGCACGGCCGGCGCCCAGGAGTGCTCGCGGATGACCGGCACGCCGGCTGCGACGCCGGTGCCAGTGAAGCCGAAGACGGCTACGCGATGGTCCTTCGTGTCGAAGCGAAAGCTGCCCAGCGTCGCCTGGCCCAGCAGGACGTTGTTGTAGGCCGGGTTGACCTCAACCTCCCGCTCGACGACGTCCTGAAGGAGCATCGACACGTAAGGGTACTGCCGGATGACCGCCTCGATGCCCTCGTCCTCGGGCTTGAGGTGCGGCAGGCGGCTCAGGTCCTCGCCCGTCAGCGCGATGTAGAACTCGAGGAAGTCCTCGTGCGGCGCAGAGACGATGCTGTAGGGCCGCAGCGCCAGGCGGCCGCTGATCGGGTTGCGCTTGCCCAGCATGGCGAAGCTGCCCGGCGTCGTGTAGGCGAACCACTCCGGCCGCTCCAGGAAGAGGCGGTAGTTCCAGGCCGAGCGAATGGTGAGCTGGCGGACGGCGACCTCGTGGACGGCGATCTTCTGGAAGCGGTCGTTGTAGGGGTTGTCCAGGAGCGCCCAGGGCATGTCGTTGATCGCCATCGCGTCGGGGGTCACCAGCTCTTTCTTCAGTCTCGGCGTCGGGCGGAAGGCATGTCTGCCTTCTATGGGACCGCTAGCTAATTATCGAACGCACGTCCCGATTATAGGAGGGCGCGCGTTGTGGGCAAACTCAGGGTCGGGTGTGGGGAGAAACGAAGAGGGACTGCGGCCGCAAACCGCAGTCCCTGAGTCTGGCCGGCGACGGCGACCGGGCTGCTATTCGACCTTGCCCTGCTTGGCCAGCTGGACGAGCACAGCGACGACCTCCGGGTCCCACTGGCTGCCAGCGCCGGACTCCAGCTGGCGCAGCGCCTCTTCCGCGGGCAAGGCGCTCCGGTACGGCCGCTCCATGGTCATGGCGTCGAAGGCGTCGGCGACGCCCACGATGCGGGCTAGGAAAGGGATGTCCTGGCCAGCCAGGCCGTCGACGTAGCCGTGGCCGTCCCAGCGCTCGTGGTGGTGGCGGATCATCGGCCCGATCTCGCGCGAGAGGCGCAGGGGCGCGCATAGCCGCTCGCCGATGAGCGGGTGGGCGCGCACCTCCTCCTCCTCATCCGGCGTGAGGGGCCCGGGCTTGCAGATGACCTCGCGGCGGACGCCCAGCTTGCCGATGTCGTGCAGGAGGCCGCCGACGCGCAGGAGGCAGACCTGGTGGTCGCCGAGGTCGAGCGCGCGGCCGAGCTGGACCGAGATCGCGGCGACGCGCGCGCCGCCGGCCGTCGGGTCCACGCGCTGGGCAGTCTCCGCCAGCGCGTGGACGATGTTGTCGTCGTAGCGACTGAGATCGGCGTCGTGGCGGAACTTGGCCAGGGCCTGCTGCACGGCCTTCCCCAGCGTCTGCGAGGTCATGGCGCTCTTGTAGATGCAGTCGCTGGCGCCGGAGCGGATGGCTTCCGCAACGAGGCGATGGTCGGCCAGGCCGGTGACGATGATGACGGGCGGCAGGTCGACGATAGCAGAGGCGCGGCGGAGGAAACTGATGCCGTCCTCGGCGGGCAAGAGGTAGTCGAGGAGGAGGAGGTCGGCGCCATCCGCCTCCAGGAGCTCCAGACAGCTGCCGGTGGAGCTGGCGGAGAGCACCTGGAAGTTGGCGCGCTGGTACTGGGCCAGGAGCCGGCGGATGATCGACACGTCGTCCGGGTTATCGTCTACCAACAGGACGCGTATCTCTGAGCTGTTCATTTGTCCTTCCTCCTAGCGAGACCGCGGCAGCCGCGCCACCTTGAACCAGTAGCTGCCCATGATCTCCAGCGCCTCCATGAACTCCTGGAAGACCACGGGCTTCTGGACGTAGCTGTTCCCGCCCAGCTGGTAGCTGCGCAGCACGTCCTCCTCTCGACTGGACGCGCTCATGACGACGACGGGCAGGGCCGCATGGCGCTCGGAAGCCCTGATCTGGGCCAGCACCTCGAAGCCGTCGATCTTCGGCAGCTTTATGTCTAGCAGCACGAAGTCGGGCCGTAGCCGCTCGTCGGCCAGCAGGCGCAGCGCCTCCTCACCGTCGCGGGCCACGATCAGCTCAGAACCCAGACCGGCGCGCTTGAAGGCGCGGCGCGCGATCTCAATGTCGTCTGGGTTGTCCTCGGCCAGGAAGATCGTGGCCCGCCGAAACCGGTTCAAGATTCGTCTCCTCTAGGCGCGTTTGCGCGAGATCCGTCCACTGCCTTCCCAGAGCGGTAAGCAGACGTAAAAGGTAGAGCCGGCGCCCGGCTCCGACTCGAGCCAGACGCGGCCGCCCAGCGCCTCGGCGGCCCTCTTGGCGATGGCGAGGCCGGCGCCCGTGCCCTCGTACTCCTCGCGTATGTGCAGGCGCTGGAAGATGCCGAAGATGCGCTCCTGGTACTCGGGCGCGATGCCGATGCCGTTGTCGCGCACGAAGAAGGTGACCCAGCCGCCCGTGACGTCCGCCAGGCCCACCTGCACGCTCGGCCGGGCGCTCTTGTTGAACTTGAGGCCGTTGCCGATGAGGTTGCCGAAGACCTGCTCGACGCGCGTCAGGTCGGCGAGGACGTCCGGCAGGGCGCCCTCGATGAGGGCCTCGGCGTTGGACTCCTTCAGCCTCATCTCGTTGGCGGCGAGGAAGTCTTCGACGACGCGACGGATGTTGACGCGCTCCAGCTGGGGCGGCCGGCGGCCGAGACGCGCGAGGGTCAGCAGCTCCTCGATCATGTCTTTGAGACGGGCGCTGGCCTTGGCGATGCGGTTGAGGTAGTCGCGTCCTTGATCATCCAGGACGTCGGCGTAGTCCTCGACGAGAAAGCGGCTGAAGGCCTCGAGGCCGCGCAGCGGCTCCTTCAGGTCGTGCGAGACGCTGTAGGTGAAGGTCTCCATCTCCGCCGTGCGGCTCTCCAGCTCCGCCAGGGTCTGGCGCAGCATGCCCTCTGTCTGGTGGCGCTCGATGGCGTAGCGGATGGTGCGGGACAGGGGCGCGCCCGCAAACTCGCCCTTGATGAGGTAATCCTGGGCGCCCAGCTGCAGCGCCTGCAGGGCCTGCTCCTGGTCGTCGAAGCCGGTGAGGACGACGATAGGCAGGTGAGGCGCCTGTTCCCGCGTGCGCAGGAGCGTCTCCAGGCCCTGGCTGTCCGGCAAGCCGAGATCGAGGAGGACGACGTCAAACCCGTCTCCCAGGCGCTCAAGGGCGCCGGCGAGGCAGTTGGCCTGCTCCACCTCCACAGGCGCAACCTGCGCCTCGCGCAGCATCTCCTCGATGAGGCGAGCATCGCCCGAGCTGTCCTCGACGAGCATGACGCGCATAGCTACGCGGCCCTCCCGGCGGCGCTCTCCATCGCCGGCGGCAGCTGGACGATGCAGAGCCAGAAGCTCTCGATCGACTTCACTACCTTGATGAACTGGTTGAGGTCGATGGGCTTGACGACATAGCAGTTGGCGTGCAGGCCGTAGCTCCTGAGGACGTCCTCTTCCGCGCGCGAGGTCGTGAGCACGACAACCGGTATAGCGGCGAAGCGGCCGTCCGCCTTGATGTCGGCCAATATCTCGCGGCCGTCCCTCTTCGGCAGGTTGAGGTCGAGGAGGATGAGGTCCGGCCGAGGCGCGCCCGCGTACTCGCCCCTGCGGTCGAGGAAAGCGAGGGCCTCCACGCCGTCCGGAACGTTGTGGAGGTTGTTCCAGACCTTGCCGTCGATGAAGGCCTCGCGCGTGAGGCGGACGTCACCGGGGTTGTCCTCGATGAGGAGGATTTCCACCGGCCTGCCGAGCTGCTCTCTGACCATCGATTCTTCCCTCAGGCTGCCCTGCCGGCAACCAGCGCCTCGCGTCGGGCGCCGGGCACCGCCGGCAGCGTGAAATGAAACGTCGTCCCTTTGCCGGGAGTGGACTCGACCCAGATGCGGCCGCCATGCCGCTCGACGATGCGCCGGCACAGGGCGAGGCCGATGCCTGTGCCGGCATGGTCGCCGCGCGGGTGCAGGCGCTGGAAGATGACGAAGATGCGCTCCCAGTAACGCTCGTCGATGCCGATGCCGTTGTCCGACACCAAGAAGTGCCAATCGTCGCCCTCTCTCTGCGCCGAAATCTCGACGCGGGGCGGCGCCTCGCCACGGAACTTGACGGCGTTGCCGATAAGGTTCTGGAAGAGGCGCATGAGCTCGGCGTCGTGGCCCCGGACCGAGGGCAGCTCGCCGACGGCGACCTCGGCGCCGGCCTCAGCCAGCGTCGCGCCCAGGTTAAGCAGCGCGCGGTCCACGGCGGCCTTGGCGGCCACGGGATGAAACTCCTTACCCTTGGTGCCGACGCGCGAGAAGTCGAGCAGGTCGTTGATGAGCTGCTGCATGTGGCTGGCGCCTTCGACGGCGAAGGCGATGAAGGTGTCCGCGTCCTCGTCCAGCCTGCCCTGGTAGCGCCGCGCCAGGAGTTGGGTGTAGTAGCTCACCATGCGCAGCGGCTCCTGCAGGTCGTGGGAGGCAACGTAGGCGAACTGCTCGAGTTCGGCGTTAGAGCGCGCAAGCTCCTCGGCCCGGCGGGATAGCTCCTCCTCCGCTTGCTTGCGTTCCGTTATGTCGCGGACGCTGGCGGCGACGGCGCGCCCTTCGCGCGTTTGCAGCGGCGTGAGGCCCACGTCAACCGGAAACTCGCTGCCGTCGCGGCGTAAAGCCATCAGCTGCAGTCCACCGCCCATGGGTCGCGGCTGAGGATCGTCGTGGAACCGCGTCCTGTGGGCGGCGTGGACGGCGCGGCTGGGCACCGGCAGAAGCTCGTCGACAAGTCTCCCCTCGAGGTCGCCCTCCGCGTAGCCGAACATGCGCGCCGCCGCTCTGTTCGCCAGAGCGATGCGGCCAGAAGCCTCAGTGATCACGATGCCGTCCACGGACTGCTCGACCAGGCTGCGAAAGCGCTCCTCGCTGAGGCGCAGGCGCTCCTCTGCCTGCCGCCTTTCGGTCACGTCACGCATGATCTTGGCGTAGCCCCGCAGCGTCCCGTCTTCATCCCGGATCGGCGTGATGACGACATCGGCCCAGAAGCGAGAGCCGTCCTTGCGCAGGCGCCAGTTCTCGACCTCGAGGCGCCCGGACTCGAGAGCGGTGTCGAGGGCCTGCTGCGGCAGGCCCGCTTCGCGGTCTTCTGGCATGTAGAACATCGAGAAGTGGCGGCCGACTACCTCCTCCGCCGTGTAGCCCTCTATGCGCTCCGCGGCGGCGTTCCAGGTGGCAACGTTGCCCTCGCGGTCGAGCATGTAGAAGGCGTAGTCCTTGACGGCGTCGATGAGCAGGCGAAGCGTCTCCTCTTCGTTGAGGAGGCTTCGCCGGCCAGCAGCGACGGCACCTTCTGCGGTCCGTTGACGGGATGAATCTCTCGCCCTGGTCATGCACGCTCCGATTCGGCACGGAAGGCAAGCCTGCCTGCCGGCAGGCCGCCGGAGGCTCGAAGGCCGATGCTCCGCCTCTAGCTAATGTTTCGAAGCGAGTCTGCGCAGGCCGTATTGGCTCTTCGGCCTAGGCTCGGACGTAAGGGCGTGGCGTAACCCTAACCTGGGTTCAGTCTCCGGAAGACAGCGCGAATTGCCTCCTCCACGGAAGCGGGGGCTGACTCCACCTCGACCTGCGTCACGAGGCGCTCCGCCTCGGCGCGCGAGTAGCCGAGGGCGACGAGGGCGTCCGTGGCGTCGCGGGCGACCTCGCTGGCGGTCGCCGCGGCGACCGGCTCCGCCTTGTCGAAGCGCTCGTCCGCCAGCAGCGCCTCCCCCGTCACCTTGCCGCGCAGCTGGGCAACGATGGTCTCCGCCGTGCGCCGGCCGATGGCCGGCAGGCGGCCGAGCGCCGCCGTGTCGCCCGCCTCGATCCAGCGGGCGATGGTCGAGACGCTGAAGACGAGCGCCTTCGTCGCCGTCGTCGGGCCGACGTTGGGCACGGCGATGAGCTTCTCGAAGAACTCCCGCTCGACGGCGCGCAGGAAGCCGATGAGGCGCGGTATAGGCGCGTTCGCCGTGACGAAGTAGAAGGTCTCCAGCTCGATGGGCGCGCCCACTTCGCGCTCCTCCAGGGCGCGCCAGACGAACGCCGGCAGCTCGACCTCGTACCAGACGCCGCCAACGTCGACCTCGACGCTGGAGGCGAGCTCGTTCTTGCGGGCAAGGGTGCCGCTAAGGTGGGAGATCACCCCGGCACCCCGCCACCCTGGACAAACGGGCAAACGGGCAATCGGGCAAGCAGGGGCATCATCGGCCAGCCCTTTCGAGGGCTCGCACACGCCGGTTCTGGAGGTGGCAGATCGCCACCGCCAGGGCGTCGGCGGCGTCCGAGGGCTCGGGCAGCGCCTCGAGGGCGAGCAGGAGGCGCACCATCGCCTGCACCTGACGCTTGTCGCCGGCGCCGTAGCCGGAGACGGCGGCCTTCACGGCCGCCGGCGCGTAGAACTCCACTTCGAGGCCGGTGGCGGCGGCGGCGAGCACGGCGGCCGCTCGCGCCTGGCCGATGGCCAGCGCCGAAGCAGGCGCCAGCGAGCCGACGAAGGGGTCTTCGATGGCGACCTCCTGCGGCCGGTACGTCTCGATGAGCCGGGCGAGCGCGGCGTGGAGGAAGAGAAGCCGCCTGGCGAAGGCGTCACGCGGGTTGGGCTTGATGACGCCGGCGGCGACGAAGCAGGGCGTCGCGCCGCCCTGGACGACGCCCCAGCCGCAGGCGCGCAGGCCGGGGTCGATGCCGAAGACGAGCGGCGCGGTCGCGACGGGGTCGACCACCATCGACTGCGAGTCTACCAGCGTGCCGACGTGATGCAAGCGTCCTTCAAGGCTTCGGTTTCGCTCAGGCGACCGCGACTAGCCGGCGTAGGCGGACAGCACCGCGTCCGGAAAGTCGGCGTTGGAGTAGACGCGCTGCACGTCGTCCAGCTCCTCCAGGCGGTCGAGGAGACGCAGCGTCTGGACTGCCTCCCTCTCGTCCAGGCTCACCGTGGACGACGGCACGCGGGCGATCTCCGCCGACGCCGGCGCGTGGCCCGCCTCGATGAGCGCCTTGCGCACCGCCTCCAGGTCATCCGGCCTCGTGTAGACGGAGAGCGTGTCGCCCTCGGCGACGAAGTCCTCGGCGCCGGCGTCGATGGCGGCGAGCGCTACCTCGTCCGCGTCTGCGCCCCTGGCGAGCGTCAGGGTGATGAGGCCGCGCGTGCTGAAGACCCAGGCGACGGAGCCGGCCTCGCCGAGGTTGCCGCCGCCCCGGCCGAAGGCGTTGCGCACCTCGGCGACGGTGCGGTTACGGTTGTCTGTCAGCGCCTCGACGAGGACGGCGGCGCCGCCGGGCGCGTAGCCTTCATATGTCACCTCGTCGAGCTGGCCGGCGTCCGCTTCGCCCGTCGCCTTGCTGATCGCCCGCTCGATGACGTCGACGGGCATATTGCTCTCCCGCGCCTTGAGGACGGCGAGTCGCAGGCGGGCGTTCGAGTCAGGGTCGGGGCCGCCGGTGCGGGCGGCGACCGTAACCTCGCGGCCGAGCTTGGTGAACACCGCGCCGCGGCGGGCGTCGGTGACTGCCTTCTGGCGCTTGATCTGCTTCCACTTCGAGTGACCGGCCATGGGGTTCGAGACGCATTCTAGCAGCCCAAACGGGCCAGCCTAAACACCACGAAGCGCGGACAGCCATTGCTTTGACGAGGTTGACCCACCAAGGAGGAAGCCCGCCGGATGCTTGAAGTAGAACCAGTAACGCACACCGTCAGCAGCGATAGCGACGCCGTCGCGCAAGATACTGGCTCGTTCAAGAGGCGTAGCGCTTTCGACGTGCGTTGTCCGAATGCTGATCGGCTCACCTTCCAACCCGCGTTTCGGAAGCATCCCCATGAGGACGGCAGGCATCCAGAGCAGGCGAAGGTCAGTCAAATAGAGGTAGCCCCGCCGCAGCCGCGCGTCAGCGGTTCCGATTCGAAGGAACGCCGGGCCCGACAGTTTGACGGTTTCACCCGTCCACAGTTCCGGCAGCATGCGCCGGTAGGCGATCGCCATTCCAACGCGCATCGCGGCAACGCGGACCGCCAGCAACGGTACGACAACAAGAATGACGAGGACGAACTCAGGCACCGTTCGGGCCCGACTCTACTCACCCAGCGTCACGTTGTCGATGAGGCGCGTCTTGCCGACGCGCACGGCGAGGGAGACGAGCGCGCGGCCGTGGATGCGCTCCAGCTCCCGCAGCGTATCCGGGTCGGCGACGGAGACGTAGTCGATGCGCGCCAGCGCCTCCGCCTCGATTATCTCGCGCAGGCGGGCGCGCATCGCTTCGGCATCGCGGGCGCTCTTCGTCCACATCTCCTGCGCCAGCGTCAGGGCGCGCCAGAGGACCGTCGCCGCCGCGCGCTCGGCCGGGCTCAGGTAGGCGTTGCGGCTGCTCATCGCCAGGCCGTCCGCCTCGCGCACGGTGGGCATGGGCACGACCTCAACGGGCAGGGCGAGGTCGCGCGCCAGCTTGCGGACGACGACGAGTTGCTGGGCGTCCTTGCGGCCGAAATAGGCGCGCGCGGGCTGAACGATCTCGAAGAGCTTGAGCACGACGGTCGCGACGCCGCGAAAGTGGCCGGGCCTGAGGGCGCCCTCCAGAGGCTCGGCGACGGAGCCGACGTCGACGTACGTCTCGAAGCCCGCCGGGTACATCTCCTCAACCGACGGCAGGAAGACGAAGTCGACGCCTTCGGCGCGCAGGATGGCGAGATCGCGCTCCGCGTCGCGCGGGTAGGAGGCGAAATCCTCGTTCGGCCCGAACTGGGTCGGGTTGACGAAGATGCTGACGCAGGCGTGGTCGTTCTGGGCGCGGGCGGCGCGGACCAGCGAGAGGTGGCCTTCGTGCAGGGCGCCCATGGTGGGC
The DNA here is from genome assembly GCA_036514755.1 of Dehalococcoidia bacterium. Taxonomy (GTDB): domain Bacteria; phylum Chloroflexota; class Dehalococcoidia; order DSTF01; family WHTK01; genus WHTK01. The sequence goes on from DATBWN010000278.1 coordinate 17,605, forward strand.
ACGAAGCCGACGCTGCCCGAAAGGCGGGCACGCGCCTCTCGGACGGCGGCGATAGTGGTCAGGACGTCCATCGCGTCCGGCTGCGTATCCTGCGGCCCTTCGCAGGGCGCAGGGCCTTGTCTGCTCCGCCTCTTGTCAGGAACTCCTGAGGGGACACCCCTCAGACTCCCCGTCAGGGGCTGCGCCCCTGCACCCCGCTCACGCCTTCGTCTCCGCCAGGCCGGCGAGGACGGCGGCGTTCATGGCGAAGCTCTCCTTCGTCGTCGGGAAGGTGCCGGCGCGGACCTCGGCGGCGTACTGCTCGATGGCCTGGCGAATGGCTGCGCCGACGTCGGCGTACTGC
>DATBWN010000279.1:0-3878 GCA_036514755.1 Dehalococcoidia bacterium
CCGTCATGTCGCGGATCGCCCGGACGGGGTCGCGCGACGAGGCGTCGACGATGTGGGTGGCGCCCAGCTCGCGCGCCGTGGCGAGCTTGTTCTCGTGCACGTCGACGGCGATGATCATGCGCGCGCCGGCGATGCGCGCCCCCTGGATGGCGCTGAGGCCGATGCCGCCGGCGCCGAAGACGGCCACCGAGGAGCCCGGCGCAACCTTCGCTGTGTTGATCGCGGCGCCGACGCCCGTCGTCACGCCGCAGCCGATGAGGGCGGCGCGGTCAAGCGGCATGTCGTCGCGGATCTTCACGATGGCGTTCTCGTGCACCAGCATCTTCTCCGCGTAGGCGGAAAGGTTGGCGAACTGGTTCACCGGCTCGCCCTTCCACGTGAGCTTTGGCGGCTGCTCCGGCGAGCGCTGCGGCCGGTTCTGACAGAGGTGCGTGCGGCCCGTGAGGCAGTACTCGCAGTGGCCGCAGAAGAGGGAGAGGCAGGCGATGACGTGGTCGCCTGGCTTGAACTCCTCCACCTGGGGCCCGACAGCCTCGACGACGCCCGCCGCCTCGTGGCCGAGGATGGCCGGCGCCGGGAACTGGTAGTAGCCGTCGACGAAGTGGAGGTCGCTGTGACAGACGCCGCTCGCCGCCACGCGGACGAGCACCTCCCGGCCGATGGGCTTGTCGATCTCGACGTCCTCGATGGTGAGTGGCTGCTGGGGGCCGTGGAACACCGCCGCCTTCAAGGGGACCTCCTGTCGCTGCGTAGTATCCGACACATGCTCGCGGGGAGCGCCGGAAGCGTATCGCCAACGGCCGGAGTCTGTCAAAGCGGCGCTTTGCTTCAGCGTAGGCTGAAGCCGCCCTTCGTTCTGCCAGCGCCGGCATATCGTTGCGCGCCCCGGCCCGCCGTGGCATCTTTGAGCCGTGGACGATAGCGCCAGGGCGATCGCCAGGGAGGTCCTCGCCGCGGCGCGCGGCGGCTCGTCGGTTGTCGTTGCGACGGTCATCGCCGCACCCGCCGGCGCCACGCCGGCCGAGGGTGCCAAGCTCCTCGTCCGGCCGGACGGCGGCCGCCTCGGCGACTTCGGCAGCGGCGTCTTCGAGGAGGCCGTGGCGGCGGACTGCCTCGCCGCCCTCAAAGAGTTCCCGCGCACCTTCGTCCAGGCCCTCTACTACCAGCCGAGGGGCGCCCGCATCCACCGCCTGGAGGCCAAGGGCGGCGCCGACGCCTTCGAGGTGATGGTCGAGATCATCGAGGCCTCGGCGACGCTGCTCATCGTCGGCGGCGGCCACATCGGCCTCTCCCTGGCGACCATCGGCGCCCACGTCGGCTTCTTCGTCGCCGTCATCGACGACCGCGAGATGTACGCCAACGCCGAGCGCTTCCCGATGGCCGACAAGGTCCTCGCCGGCGACGTCGACGCCCTCCTGCGCGACTTTCCCATCGGCCCGACGACCTACATCGTCCTCGTGAGCCGCGGCCACAAGGTGGACGAGCTGGCGCTGAGGCAGGTCGTGGGCCGTGGCGCCGGCTACGTGGGCATGATCGGCAGCAAGCGCCGCGTGTCGACGGTGCTGCGCCACCTGGCGGAGGAGGGCTTCGCCGTCGAAGACCTGGAGCGCGTCTACACGCCCATCGGCTTCGACATCGCCGCCGAGACGCCGGAGGAGATCGCCGTCTCGATCCTCGCCGAGGTCATCGCCGTGCGTCGCGGCGGCTCCGGCCGGCCGATGCGCGAGGGCCGCCCGCCGATAAGGCCGGGCGTTCGCGAAGACCTGCCGGCCTGAGCGGCAAAGGAGGCGCAAGAGCTGAAGGCCAGACTTAAGTCTGGCCTTCGTGACGGATGGCCCGCCGTTGCCCGCGCTCGTTCGCGCCGCCTATAATCGCCTCGACTACCAGTCAACGCTCTAGCGCGCGGGGGCACTGGCCTGAGCCTCTTTAAGCCCTACTCCGACGAGCAGATCGCCGCCGCGGCGAAGCGTGCCCGCCGCAGCATCATCGAGATGACGCACGCCGCCGCGAGCGGCCACCCCGGCGGCTCGCTCTCCGCCGTCGAGATCGTCGCCGCGCTCTACCTGCGCGCCCTCCGCCACGACCCCGCCAGCCCCGTCTGGCCCGACCGCGACCGCTTCATCCTCAGCAAGGCGCACGCCGTGCCCGTCCTCTACGCCTTCCTCGCCGAGTGCGGCTACCTGCCTTTCGAGGAGCTCCTGACCTTCCGGAGGCTCGGCAGCCGCCTGCAGGGCCACAGCAAGGCCTGGTCTGTCCCTGGCGTCGAGATGTCGGGCGGCTCGCTCGGTCAGGGGCTGTCGTACTCCATCGGTCAGTGCCTGGCGGCGCGCCTGGACGGCCGCGACTACCGCGTCTACTGCCTCCTCGGCGACGGCGAGCTGGACGAAGGCCAGTGCTGGGAGGCGGCGATGGCTGCCGCGCACTACGGCCTTGCCAACCTGACTGCCGTCGTCGACCGCAACGGCATCCAGAACGACGGCTTCGTCAAGGACATCATGCGCACGGAGCCGCTTGCCGATAAGTGGCGCGCGTTCGGCTGGCAGGTGCAGGAGGTCGACGGCCACGACCAGCGCCAGGTCATCGAGGCCCTGGAGCGCACGAAACAGGCCACGGGCTGCCCCAGCGTGATCATCGCCCACACCGTCAAAGGCAAGGGCGTCTCGTTCATGGAGAACAACCCCGCCTGGCACGGCAAGGGCCCCAACGCCGAGGAACGGGCGCGGGCGCTGGCGGATATCGGCGAGTGAGGAGGATTCCTTTGCACTGCAGGATGAATCCTGCAGCATGCCTGGCTGACAGCCCTACGAGTGTTGTCTCACTCCAGAGGTGCAGGGCGCCCTTCGCTTCGCTCAGGACAGGCTCTGCCTCCCCGACGGGGGGCCTGGGGGGTGTCCCCCCATCTCTTCTCACTACAACGGGCGGAGCAACGCGCGAGCGATGCGGAGCCAGAGCTGCGGGATTCATCCCGCAGAGGGTACGGTCGTGACAACCACGGCGCAGCCGCCCGCCGCCACGCGCGAGGCCCTCGGCCCGACGCTCGTCAGGCTGCGCGAGGAGGGCCTCGACATCGCCGTCGTCGACGGCGACCTCGGCGTCTCGACGACGGCCCGGCAGTTCGGCGACAGGTTCCCGGAGCGCTTCTTCACCCTCGGCCCGGCGGAGCAGAACATGGTCGGCATCGCCGCCGGCCTCGCCGCCGCCGGCAAGATCGCCTTCGCCAGCACCTTCGCCGTCTTCATGCCCGGCCGCTGCTACGACCAGCTGCGCGTCGGCATCGCCCAACCCAACCTCAACGTGAAGCTCTTCGCCAGCCACGGCGGCATCACGCCCGGCGAGGACGGCATCTCCGCCCAGGCCATCGAGGACCTGGCGCTGATGTGCTCGCTGCTCAGCTTCCGCGTCATCGTACCCGCCGACGTCATCGAGGCTGCCGGCGCCGTCGAGTGCGCGGCGCGCGAGCCGGGCCCCTTCTACATCCGCGCCGGCCGGCCGAAGATCCCCGTCATCTACCCGCCCAACCACCGCTTCGAGCTCGGCAAGGCCGACCTGCTCCGTCCGGGGAGGGACGTGACGATCATCGCCTCCGGTGTCATGGTCAAGGCGGCGCTGGACGCCGCCGAGACGCTGTCGGCCCAGGGCGTCGACGCGCGCGTGCTCAACCTGGCGACCTGGCGGCCGCTGGACACGGCGGCGATTGAGGCGGCGGCGCGCGAGACGGGCGCCATCGTGACCGCCGAAGAGCACCTCGTGCACTGCGGCCTCGGCGCCATGATCGCCCAGCACCTGGCGACGACGCGCCCCGTGCCGATGGGCTTCGTCGGCATGCGCTCCTACGCCGAGTCGGGCAAGTGGGACGAGCTCCTCGTCAAGTACGACCT
>DATBWN010000280.1:0-3544 GCA_036514755.1 Dehalococcoidia bacterium
GCTCAGCACCACCAGCGCCAGCGTCGCCACGATGACGTCGAAAACGCGGCGCTGCTCCTCCTCAGCGGCCGCGCAGTCGCCCTTGAGCGCTTCTCGTCTACTCAACGGAGCTCTCTTCCTGTCATTGCGAGCAAGGCGAAGTAATCTCTGACGCATCTACGAGGGTCAAAGATTGCTTCGTCGCTGGCGCTCCTCGCAATGACAGTCGAGGCCTCAACGCCTCTTCTCGCCAACGGTCGCCTCCACGGCGCCGACGACTCGCTCCACGTCTGCTTCGCTCATCAGCGGGAAGAGCGGCAGCGAGACCAGCCGTTCGAACTCGCGCTCCGTCACCGGGTAGTCGCCCTTCCCGAAACCAAAGCGCTCGCGATAGTAGGGATGGTAGTGCACCGGCAGGTAGTGCACCGCCGTGCCGATGCCGCGCTCCCGCAGCGCCGCGATGAAAGCGTCGCGGGAGATGCCGGCCTCGCGCAGGCGGACGACGTAGAGGTGCCAGTTCGACTCCACCTCCGGGCGCACGGTCGGCGTCTCGACCTCCGGCACGCGAGCGAAGAGCTTCTCGTAGAGAGCGGCCAGGCGCGTGCGCTTTTCGTTGAACTCGCGTAGCCGTCTCAGCTGGCCGAGGCCGAGGCTCGCCTGCAGGTCCGTGAACGGGTACTTGAAGCCGGGCTCCGTGACGGTGTAGAAGGGCTGTCCCTCCTTCGCGTAGCGGTTCCAGGCGTTCGAGTCCAGCCCGTGGTTGCGCAGCGAGGCCACCTTCTCGGCCAGCGCCGCGTCGTCTGTCGTGACGATGCCGCCTTCGCCGGTCGTCATGTTCTTGATGGCGTAGAAGCTGAAGACGGTGGCATCGCCCAGGCTGCCGATGGGCCGTCCCCTGTAGTAGGCGCCGGCGGCCGTCGCCGCGTCCTCGATGACGAGGAGGCCGTGCCGCCGGGCGATGGCGAGGATCTCGTCCATGCGACAGGGCTGACCGGCGTAGTGCACGGGCATGATCGCCTTCGTGCGCGGCGTGACCCGCCGCTCGATCTCCGCCGGGTCGATGTTCAGGTCGTCGGCGCAGATGTCGGCCAGGACGGGCGTCGCGCCGGCGTGGACGATGACGTTGGCCGTCGCCGGGAAGGTCAGGGGCGAGGTGATGACCTCGTCGCCCGGCCCGACGCCGGCGGCGAGCAGCGCCAGATGCATCCCCGCTGTGCAAGAGCTGACCGCGACCGCGTGCTCCGCGCCCGCCAGCTTGCGAAACTCCGCCTCGAAGCGCTGCGTCTTCCCCCCGTAGACCAGCCAGCCGGAGCGAAGTGTATCGACGACCTCCGCGATGTCGTCCTCGCTGATGTCCGGCCGTGTAAGGGGCAGGAAGTCGTCTGGCAAGCCGAGCCTTCGAGCGGCGTCAGATGGAGACGGCCGCGACGTAATGAGTCCGCACGAAGGGTAGCATCTCCAGCGCCGTACAGGCGAGCCGGCCGCCCGGCAGCCCGATGAGCGCTCGGACGATGGGCGGCGCCAGCGTCGTGGCGCGGAACGCGACGCGCCGGCCGGCGAAGAGGCGGCGCACCTCGGCGCGATGCAGCGGCAGGGCGTCGCGGTTCGTCGGGTTCGTCCAGAAATCGTAGAGGACGACGCGGCCGCCCGGCTTCGTCACGCGCGCCATCTCGCCGGTAACGCGCCGTCGGGCGCCTTCATCGACCACCGACGAAAGCAGCGTGAAGCCCAGCACCAGGTCGAAGCTGCCGTCCTGGTAGGGCAGCGCCTGCGCGTCGCCGACCTCGATGCGCGCGCCCGGTGTCAGTTCCCGCGCCCGCTGCACCCGCTCCGCCAGCAGGTCGACGCCGCGGAGGTCCTCGGCGCGGGCGCCGTAGCGCAGCAGGTCGCGCAGGACGCCGCCGTCGCCGCAGCCCACGTCCAGCACGCGCCGGCCGGTCAGAGGCAGCATCCCGGCGGCGCGAAGCAAGGTCAGCAGCGCCCGCTCCCGCGACTGGTAGATGAACAGGTTCGCCGGCTGCCAGTAGTCGTAGCGCGCGTCCAGGCCCAGCGCCGCCCGCCGCGCGTAGGCAGCGCGGACGCGGGCCGCCTCGCGCTCAGCCTCGCCGCTCATGGCGGTGAGGGAGCCCGATCAGCCTGATCAGGCAGATCGTCGGCGGTCAATCGCGCGATGCGTTGCGCGCCCGGCGGACGAGCCCCCTGAGCGCGCCCGCGAGCATGCCGGCGCCGGCCGAGAAGTGGATGGTCGCGAAGGCGAGCGGCAGGTACGGCGCCTCGCGCCAGTTGCCGCGTCGCGCGATGCGCAGCGACGCCACCAGGTTCGCCGTCCAGTAAGCGCTGGCGGCCACGGCGGGAACGAGGACGAAGCGTCGCTTGATGAAGCTCAGGAGACCGCCACCGGCCAACGCCAGCACCAGCGCCGACGGCGCCAGGTGGCGCGCCCGCAGCCGGCCGGGGTGGCGGCCGAGCACGGACGCCTTCGCCAGGCCGTAGCCCCAGTACTGCCGCGCCAGCGCCGCCAGCGTCGGCCGCGAGTAGTACACGCAGCGGATCGCCGGCGTCAGGAGGATGCGCCCGCCCGCGTCGCGCAGGCGGTAGTTGAACTCGTCGTCCTCGCCGCGGTCGATGTCCTCCGCGAAGTAGCCGACGCGCTCGAACACGTCGCGCCGGTAGGCCGCGAACGGCACCGAGTCCGTCCACTGCTCGACCTGCGAGTGCCGGAAGGTGGTGTCGCCGACGCCGAAGGGTGACGACATCGCCAGGGCGATGGCGCGGCCCACCGTCCCGTGGCCACGCGTCTCGATCGGCCCGCCGACGGCGTCGGCGCCGCTCTCGGCGAGCGCCTTCACGCTCGCCGAGATGAAGCCGGGGTCGACGCGGGTGTGGCCGTCCACCTTGACGATGATCTGGCCTTTGGCGAGCGACAGGCCGAGGTTCATGCCAGCGGCCGTCGTCCGCTTCTTGTTCGTCGCGACGTAGACGGTGAGACCGGCGCTCTCCGCCGTGTGCTTCACCTCGTACTCCGTCGCGTCCGTCGACTCGCCGTCCAGGACGATGACCTCGAAGCGCTCGCGCGGGTAGTCCTGCGCCGCGAGCGCCTGCAGGCAGCGGCCGATGAACCCCGCCTCGTTGCGCACGGGGATGAGCACGGAGACGAAGGGACCCGCTTCGCGGGGCGCCTCCGCCTTCGCCTTTCGTCGCGTCCGCGTCTGATGCGTCGTCATTTGCGGTTGCCCCATGCCCCAGCCTTCAGGCTGGGGTCGTGCCGCCCCTCACGCGCCCATCCTCAGATCGGCGTGCCGCGACCCGTCTCTGCCCTCGAGCAGCCGGCGATAGATCAGCTCCATCTGCGCCGCGTTGTGCCGCCAATCGTAGCGCTGGGCGACGTACTGCCGCCCCGCGGCGCCCAGGCGCCGCCGCAGGCCCTCGTCCTCCGCCAGCCGGCCGATGGCCGTCGCCAGCGCCGTCGCGTCCTTCGCCGGCACCAGCAGCCCCGTCACGCTATCGCGCACGACGTCCGGGATGCCGTGCACGCTCGTCGCTACCACTGGCAGGCCGGTCGCCG
>DATBWN010000281.1:0-23555 GCA_036514755.1 Dehalococcoidia bacterium
GGGAAGGATCAGGCTCAGCCAAACCAACGGCGCTCGCATCAATACGGTGCGGGCGCCTCGCTTTGCGGGGCGCCGCCGAGAGGAAAGGAGCTCTGTAATGACTGCCTCGGTCGAAAACCCTAACTTCACGGACTACCACGTCGCCGACCTCTCCCTGGCCGAATGGGGCCGCAAGGAGATCGCCATCGCCGAGTCGGAGATGCCGGCCCTCATGGGCCTGCGCCAGGAGTACGCCGCCAGCAAGCCCCTGAGGGGCGCGCGCATCGCCGGCTCCCTCCACATGACCATCCAGACCGCCGTCCTCATCGAGACGCTGAAGGCCCTCGGCGCGGAGGTGCGCTGGGCCTCCTGCAACATCTTCTCGACTCAGGACCACGCGGCTGCCGCCATCGCCGCCGGCGGCACCTCCGTCTTCGCCTACAAGGGCGAGTCCCTGGACGAGTACTGGGAGTTCACCCACCGCGTCCTCCAGTTCCCGGACGGCCAGGGCCCGAACATGATCCTCGACGACGGCGGCGACGCCACGCTCGTCGTCCACCTCGGCGTCACCGCCGAGCAGGACGCCTCCGTCCTCGACAGCCCGAAGAGCGAGGAGGAGCAGGCCCTCTTCGCCGCGATCAAGAAGCGCCTGGCGACGCAGCCCGGCTGGTACGCGAAGATCGCCGGCAGCATCAAGGGCGTCACGGAGGAGACGACGACCGGCGTGCACCGCCTCTACCAGATGGCGAAGGAGGAGCGCCTCCTCTTCCCGGCGATCAACGTCAACGACTCCGTCACCAAGTCGAAGTTCGACAACATCTACGGGATCCGCGAGTCGCTGGTGGACGGCATCAAGCGCGCCACGGACGTCATGGTCGCCGGCAAGATCGCCGTCGTCGCCGGTTTCGGCGAGGTCGGCAAGGGCTGCACGCAGGCGCTGCGCGGGCTCCAGGCCCAGGTCTGGGTCACGGAGATCGACCCGATCTGCGCCCTGCAGGCGGCGATGGAGGGCTACCGCGTTGTCACCATGGACTACGCGGCCGACAAGGCGGACATCTTCGTCACGGCCACGGGCAACGTCAACGTCATCACCCACGACCACATGAAGCGGATGAAGAACAACGCCATCGTCTGCAACATCGGTCACTTCGATAACGAGATCGAGGTCGCGAGCCTGAAGCAGTACCGCTGGGAGAACATCAAGCCCCAGGTCGACCACGTCATCTTCCCGGACGGCAAGCGCATCATCCTGCTTTCCGAAGGCAGGCTCGTCAACCTCGGCAACGCTATGGGCCACCCGTCCTTCGTCATGAGCTCATCGTTCGCCAACCAGGTGCTGGCCCAGCTTGAGCTCTACAACAACACGTCGAAGTACCCGGTGGGCGTCTACATCCTGCCGAAGGAGCTGGACGAGAAGGTGGCGCGGCTGCAGCTGACGAAGCTCGACGCGACGCTTACGGAGCTAACGGACGAGCAGGCGGGCTACATCGGTATCAGCAAGCACGGCCCGTTCAAGTCGGAGCACTACCGCTACTGAGGAGGAGCAAAGCATGATGGGCCGACGGTTATCGCCGGCTCATCATGCTGCGCCAGAAGCGCTGGTAGCTTTACGCCCTAGCCGTACGCCAGCCTGCCGCGTATTCCTCACGCGCGACTTTGGAGTAAGGCGCGGGGCTGACGATCGCCCGGATTTCGACCTGCCTGTGGCGCTCGACCGTCGTCTTCCGCGAACCGCCGCCCTCTTCGCCCCAGACGAGCGTGACCTCGGTGCCGATCTCGATGTCCGGATCCACCACTCCCAACGAGAGCATTGACCGCTCGTTGTAGGTGTAGCCGCTAAACATCGAAACGCCGACGACCTTTCCTTCCCTCATCACCTTGTCATAGGACGCCGACCCGTAGTTCGATTGAGGCAGGTCGATATACTTGTAGATGTCTCCTGGCTCGAACATCGATCTAATAACCTTAGTCACGTCATCGCCATTCCAGGCGAACGTCACTTTCTTCCGCTGCGGTTCGCGGGCCATTCTCTCAAGGGCTTCTCGACCAATGAAGTCGTGGTCGAACTTGATAAATGGCCCGTAACCCATCGCGTAGGGGGTCATGTAGTAATCTTCGATGTTACTCGAATAAAAGCTGCCAGCGAGGGAGCCGGTGGCCTCGTAGCCGGACGCCGGCAGCCACTCCCTGTACGCCTTCATCTTTTCGCCGGTATAGACTGCCGGCAGTGGCGACGGGATCCAACCCGACTCGAGCGTGTTGGTCGAGTAAGCTCTGGCGCCGACCGGAACCATGCCAAACTCCGCGCCGGCCTCGAGGATAGCGGCGCGGATTTCGTCGTTCTCCGCGTACGGTCCCCAGACCTCCAGTCCGGGAGCGCCGGCCATGCCATGCCGCAAGGCGCGGACCCTGCGGCCCGCGATATTGATGTAGCCCATGTTGAAGAACTTGATGCCCGCGTAGGGCCCGCCGTTCAGCTTTTCGATGACGGCCTCAGCGTTCGGCCCCTGAATTTGGTAACGGTAGTGGACACGAGTGACCGGCTTCCCCATCGGGCGAGAGGGCGATCTGTCATCTACTGCGCTCGTCACCTTATATCCGCCTGTCTGTGCGTGGAATTGAATCCAGTTGGCAGTCGGCGCCCGCCCGACGAAGAGTAGGTCATTCTCGTCCAGATAAAAGAGAATGCCGTCGCCAATCACGTAGCCATCGTAGCTGCACGGAACGAACTGCTTGGCCTTGTTAACGGTGAAGTTACTGAAACTATTGACTGTAAGATTGGAGAGCATTCTGAGGGCATCGGGGCCCTTAACGGATATCTCCACCATGTGGTGACACTGATCGTAGAGAACGCACGTCTCCTGCCAAGCCCGCTGCTCGTCACGCCAGTTTGTGAACTCGGCAGGGACTACCGGGTAGATATACGCCCCTATCTGCGAGTTTCGCAGCATGTCAACCGGGTTCACGCCGGTCTTTAGCACATCCTCCAAGCTCTGGTTCGCCATTCCTTGCTGACCTCCTCCTAATACACTGGCTACTAATGCACGATCAGACGCACCACCAGGAGCGTCCTATTCCTAGGCGGGACGCGACGTCAGTGACATACCCGGTATGCCCCACAGCCCCTTGACCCTGTACAGCGAAGACGCGTGTAGGTTAGAACTGACCTCCTGAAGTTGTCAATCTTGGCCTCATTAGGTCTCGTAGTCGGGGCTTTCCCTCCAGTTCTGCCGACGCTGCGACGGCCGGCGTCGAGACGGCGCGCAAGGTCTGGAAGGACGCCTAGCCGGCGCGCGAGCGCCGCACGTGCCTCTCTAGCTCGGAAGAGTAGGCCACTCCCAGCTCGGAACCGTGCTCGCCGAGCCAGCCGAGGACGCTCTGCGCGCCGCGCGGCGCCTCGTGCGAGAGGAGCAGCTCCGTCATCAGCCCGTCGAGCTCCTCGCGCGAGAGGATCACCTCGCCGACCAGCCGGCCGACCGCTCCTAAGAGCAGGAGCGCGAGCCTCGGCGGTAGATGGACGATCCTCGCCCGGCGGCCCATTGCCCCGGCGATGGCGACGACGAGCTGCTCGAATGTCATGACCTCGGGGCCGGCCGCGTCGATGGTCAGGTCGCCGCTGCTCAGCGCCGCCTCGGCGATGATCTCGCCGGCGTCGTCCAGCGTCACGGGCTGCAGCCGGTAGCGTCCGGAGCCGGGCATCGCGAAGAAGGGAAAGCGTCGCAGGAACCAGGCGATGTTGTTGACGAGGATGTCGTGCGGTCCGACGACGAGCGTCGGCCGAACGATAGCGTACGGGACGCCAGTCGAGCGCACGAGGGCCTCCGCTTCTGCCTTGCCGCGGTAGTAGCCGAGGGGCGAATCCCGGGAAGCGTTGCTAACGCTCACGTGGGCGACGCGCTCGACGCGGGCTTCGCGGGCGGCGCGCAGGAGGACGCCGGTGTTCTCCAGGGCGCGGTCGAAGCCGACGCCGACGTAGGGATATCTCACCCAGTAGGTGTTCACGAAGACGCGCGCCCCTCGCATCGCCGCCACGAGGCTGCTCGGGTCCTCGAACTGAAGGGGATGCACCTCGATGGCTGCGCCGGGGTCGTTGATCGGCGTGCGGCGGTTCGTCAGCGTGCGGATGCTGTAGCCGCGCCCCAGGAGGCTCTTCGCGACGGCGCTCCCGGTGTAGCTGAACGCCCCCGTAACGACGGCTACCTTGCCTTCGGACTCGCGCACAACTCCCTCGCGCCGCGGAGCGAACGGCAGTCGCTGTCAGCGGCCGGCCAATGATAGCCGGGCCGTCGTAGCGGTCAAGGGCTGAGAGAAGTGGGGGTCAGCCGCGGCGCTTAGACGCCGACGACGATGGCGAGGGCGAGCGTAATCAACGCCAGCACGCCAGCCACCGCCCTGCCGTACCAGGCGGGGAACCCGTCGAGGTCGATGTCGTACCAGATGTGCATCTAGAGTGATCCTCGGCAAGTCGAGGCCAAAACACAGAGGCCGTACCGCCTCGATCACGACGTTAGGCCCCGGATCGCCTCCGCCAGGACGCCCGCCACGCTCGCGACCTCCAGCGGCAGGCCCGGCGTCGGCGCCCGCGCGACGCTGTCCGTGACGATGAGGCGTTTCAGGTCAAGGCCGCGTAGCCGGTTCACGCAGGCGCCGACGAACAGCCCGTGGGTCGCGGCGACGACGAGGCCCTCGCGCTGCGCGCCCGCCGCTGCCACGGCCCAGGTCGCCGCCTCGATCGTCCCGCCAGTGCTGATCATGTCGTCGACGATGATGGGGACGCGGCCCCGCACCTCGCCGGCGATGCCGCTCACCGTCACGGCCTCCGGGCCGCTGCGCGTCTTGTGGACGATGGCCACCGGCAGGTCGAGGAGGCGCCCGTAGGCATCCGCCAGCTTCGCCGCGCCCAGGTCCGGCGCGACGACGACGCCGTTCGCCGGGCAGGCCGACCTGATGGCCTCCGCCAGCAGCGGCACGGCCGTCAGCCGCTCCACCGGCAGCGTGAAGAAGCCCTCGATCGCCTCCGTGTGCAGGTCCAGCGTTACCACCCGCTCGACGCCGCTCGCCGCCATGAGGTCGGCGACCAGCCGGGCCGTGACGGCCTCCAGCCCCTTGGCCCGCCGGTCCTGGCGCGCGTAGCCGAAGTAGGAGACCACGGCGGTTACCCGCGCTGCGCCCGCCCGGCGGCAAGCGTCGGCGAGGGAGAGCAGCTCCATCACGTGCTCGTCCGGCGGCGGGCTCGTCGGCTGGATCAGGAAGACGTCCTGGCCGCGGGGGCTGGTCTGGAGCTGCACGTGGCACTCGCCGTCCGGGAACCGCTCGATGGTCACGGGCGTCAGCGCCACGCCCAGGCAGCGCGCGACGCCCTCCGCCAACGCCGGGTTGGCCCTCCCCGCGATCAAGGTTGGCGACGCCGCCATGGCTGCCCTCGTCAGCCCGAGGCGGCCACGGGCGCCAGGAGCTTCGAGTGGAACCAGGCGACGGTGAGGCGCAGGGCCTCCGCCAACGCCCCCGGCTCCTCGAAGAGGTGGCTGGCGCCCGCAACGACTGCCAGCGTCAGGTTCGGGTTCGCCGCCGCGCCCGGCTCCACGTCGCCGCGCAGCGGATCCAGCGAGCCGATGACGACCAACGCCGGGACCCGCACCCGCGCGAGCTCGTCTGCCGTCATGGGCGGCGCCCGCAGGACCAGCGTCCGCGGGCTCACCCTGCCTTCGGCCAGTGCCGCCGCGGCGATGGTCGCGCCCAGGCTCGACCCGGCGATGCCGATGAGGTCGGGGCGCACCTCCGGCTGACCGGCGGCCCAGGTGAAGGCGGCCTCGACGTCGGCGACGTAGGCCTCCAGCCCGTCGCGCGGGTCGGTCGTCGACTCGCCGTGGCCGCTCAGGTCGAAGAGCAGCGTGGCGATCCCGGCGTCGACAAGGCGCGTGGCGATGACGACGTTGCGCGGCGAGTCTTTGCCGCTGCCCAGCCCGTGCACGAAGACGACCAGCGGGAACGGGCCGGCGCCGCTCGGCGTTGTGAAGACCGCCGCGAGGCGCACGTCGCCGCGCCAGATATCGACCCGCGTCTCCGCGTCGACGGCCGCCTTCGCCCGCCAGCTTTTGAGGACGCTGACGACCTCCTCGTCGCTCACCGGCTCGAAGTCGATGTAGAACTGGCCGACGGCCCAGAAGCCGGGGTCCTCGTGCAGGCAGATCACCTCGTCCGCCTCGCGGCGCAGCAGCTCCAGCGTCTCCGGCGGCCCCACGGGCACGGCGAGGACGACCCGCGCCGCGCCCTCCGCCTTCAGCGAGCGCACTGCGGCGATAGCGGTCGCGCCCGTGGCGATGCCGTCGTCGACGATGACGACGGTGCGGCCCCGCGCCGGCGGGCGCCCCTGGCTGTCGAACAGCTCCTCGCGCCGCCGCGCCTCCCTGATCTGCCTCTCCTTCTCGGCGGCGATGTAGCGCTTGTCGGCGCCCGCGGCCATGGCCACGGCCGTGTTCACGTAGGTAGCGCCGGCGGCCGTCGTCGCGCCGATGGCGAGCTCCGGGTTGCCCGGCGCGCCCAGCTTCCGCGCGACGACCACCGCCAGCTCGCCTTCGACGGCCCGCGCGACCTCTGCGGCGACCGGCACGCCGCCCCGCGGTATGCCGAGGATCAGGGGGTGCTCGTAGTTCTTCTCTTTGACAGCCCCGGCGAGTCTCTCGCCGGCGTCCTTACGGTCTCTGAACAGCATGGCTCGCTCGCTCCCGCGCCGCCCTAGCCGACGGCGCTATCGTCCATCAAGACGAATCCGGGAAACCGCGTCGTGAGGTTATAGATCTCCTGTGCCCCCTCCTGACTCGTGAGCTCCCGGCTCTCGTTCAGGCACGTCCGCCAGTGGAGCATCCGCGTCCGCTCGCCGCACTCCGGACAGAAGACCTGGCCGACCTTGTGACGGTCGCGCCGCCAGGAGTAGAGCTGAAACTCCAGCAGGCAGCGGCGGCACTTGAAGGCGTGGACGAAGACCCCTTCGCGGTCCTTCAGGCCGACGGGGCTGGGCTTGCTCTTCGCGCGCCTCACCATCGGTGGAGACCCCTCTCGCGCGACTCCTATCTCCATTGAAGATCGCGCGCGAAAGCCTCGTCAGGGCTGATCGGCCCGTTTCGAGGTAGCCCAGGGGCTCATACTCGGTCGCTGTGACGCGACATCGCGTCGGACAAAAGAAAGCGCCCCGAGGTTGACCTCGGGGCGCTTCGTCCTCTCGATTCTCAGTCAGTGGCGGGAGAGGGATTCGAACCCTCGACCTTCGGGTTATGAGCCCAACGAGCTACCGCTGCTCCATCCCGCTATAAAACGGTTCCCCGGCTCCGCCACAGCTCACTTTCCCGTCGCACCAGCGTCCCTTCGCTAACTGAACCGTTCGTCGCGTCTCTGGCGAACCAGGTTCCTACGTTCCTGTTGGTAACGACACGCGGGTCAGGAGCCTGGAGCCGGGATCGACTGCGCCTCTACAGCGCGTTGGTGGTACACCCGACTCACCTGACCTTATTCTCTTTTCCTTCTTCCTCCACCTATATTATACCACCCTGGCCAAATCGCCCCGACTGTCGCAGCCCGTTACCCGACTATCTGCCAGACCGCCGCGGCGCAGACCAGCAGGACGAGGCTGATGACCAGGCCGAGCGTGAAGTCGAACACGTCGAAGACGTCCTCGGCTACGTCACTGGCGGCCACGGATGAATCCCTCAACGAGGCGCTTCGCCTCGTCGTCCGTGTACTGGCGCGGCGGCGTCTTCATGAAGTAGGCGGAGGGCGCTTCTATCGCTCCGGAAAGGCGCCGGTCCAGCGCCAGCTTGCAGCAGCGGATGGCGTCGATGACCACGCCCGCGGAGTTGGGGCTGTCCCAGACCTCCAGCTTCGCCTCGATGTTCAGCGGCAGGTTGCCGAAGGTCGTCGCCTCCATGCGGATGTAGCACCACTTGCGGTCCTTCAGCCAGGGCACGTAGTCGCTGGGGCCGATGTGGACGTTCTCTTCCGGCAGGCTGAAATCCAGCTGGGAGGTCACGGCGCCGGTCTTCGATATCTTCTTCGAGATGAGCCTCTCGCGCTCCAGCATGTTGAGGAAGTCGGTGTTGCCGCCGAAGTTCAGCTGATACGTGCGGTCCAGGCGCACGCCGCGGTCGCCCAGCAGGCGCGTCAGCACCCGGTGCAGGATCGTCGCCCCCACCTGCGACTTGATGTCGTCGCCGATGACCGGCAGACCCCGCTCGGCGAAGCGCCGCTGCCAGTAGGGCTGGCTGGCGATGAAGACGGGGATGCAGTTGACGAGGCCGCAGCCGGCGTTCAGGACCTGCTCAACGTACCATTTCGTCGCGTCCTCCGAGCCTACGGGCAGGTAGTTGACCACGACGTGCGTATTCGTCTCCTGCAATATGCCGGTGATGTTCGCCGTGGGCCCGGGAGCCTTGATCACTACGTCCCGCAGATACTTGCCGATGCTATCGTGGGTCATGCCGCGCTCGACCCTGACCCCGAGGTGCGGCACGTCGACGATGCGGGCCGTGTTGTTCGGCGCGGTGTAGACCGCCTCTGACAGGTCCTTGCCCACCTTGTTCACGTCGACGTCGAAGGCGGCCACAAACCTGATGTCGCGCGGCAGGTAGCCGCCGAGGTTCACGTGCATCAGGCCCGGCACGAACGCCTCTTCGCAGGCGTCCTGGTAGAAGTAGACCCCCTGGACGAGAGACGAAGCGCAGTTGCCCACGCCGATGATCGCTACGTTTATCGGCCCGGCGGCCGGTGGCGGGACGATGCCCTGGCCCGCCAGGTTCTGCGGGAGCGGTTCCTCGCTGTTCATGGCCCTCGCTCCTCAGGTTGGCTGTTGTTCAGGCTAAGCGTGGCTCCGGCGGGGGTCGCCTTGAAGGGCCGTTCGGCTCAGCTTTAGCTAACCGGCCGGCTCGTCGCACCGCGTCGGCCGAACGGCGCCGCGAGTGGCCGAAGGGACTACTCGAAGACGGTTGGACGGCCCTGGGCAGGCCACGCGAATAGGCCTAAGCTGGACAATGCCACAGACCAGGCCCCGACCGTCTCGGGGCAGGAGGAGGCCAGTTATGAACCGCTGCCTCGATGAGCTACGCCGCCAATTCGAGGAAGCCGGCGTCAAGTACCAGGTCGTCGACCATCCCCTCGCCTACACGGCCCAGCGCGTCGCCGACCTAGAGGATGTGCCCGGCCACAGCTTCGCGAAGTCGGTCGTCGTCTTCGTGGATGACAGGCCCAGCCTGCTCGCCCTGCCGGCGCCGCACGTCGTGGACTTCGACGCGCTCTGCCGGGAGCTGAACGCCCGGCACGCCCGCCTCGCCGCTGAGGCCGAGTTCGGCGGCCTGTTCCCAGACTGCGACGTCGGCGCCATGCCGCCGTTTCCGGGGCCCGCCGCCCTCCCCGTCTATCTGGACCGCGCCATCCTGGAGCAGCCCGAGATCGTCTTCGAGGCCGGCTCGCACACGCAGTCCGTCCGCATGCGCACCGAGGACTACGTCGCCGTCGCCCGGCCGCGCGTCCTCAGCTTCGCGCGCGAGTCGGTCGGCGAGCCGCCGCGGTCTCGCTAGCGCTCGGGGCCGCCGCCGTGCGCATCTGGGACATCGCACCCCACCGCCTCTGCCGCAAGCACCTCGTGGCTGAGCACGCCGAGATTCACGCCGCCTGGTCCGTCCTCACGACGGAGAAGGAGGCCTACGCCGCTCATCCGGAGGTCAGGCGATGGCGCGGCCGCCTCCATGCCCTCTACCGCCGGCACGGCCTCGTCGCCACGGAGATGGCGCGCCGCGGCTTCGCCCACCGGTCGGACCTCCAGCCGCGCCTGGCCACCGGCCTCGACGTGCAGGACACCTACCTAGACGCGCCGGACGAGCAGGAGCGTATCCTGATCGCGAAGGGCTGCGGCTGTGCTGCCCTCGAGTAGCGGCCGCGCGCCATTCTGAGGAACAAAGGAGACAGAGATGCCGAAAGCCTTCTCGCTCACCTACGGACTCGACCTCGAGACGGAGATGGCCAGCTTCTGGGCCTGGCTGCACGATGCCCGCGACATCCTGCGCGGCGAGGCGGCCGGCAGCAGAGAGATGCGCGAGGTCATCGAGGGCCAGCGAGAGGAGATCGAGCGCATCGCCGCCGCCGCGGCCGACCCGGACGCGGCCCGCTTCGAGATGGGCCTGGCCATCGCCCTCGTCGGCTTCCACCACGCCTCCATCCAGAAGCTGCTCAACGGCCTGCAGGACTACGGCCTGCTGGAGCCGCCGGGGCGACCCGCCATCTTCGATACCATCGTCGAGCCGCCGCTGGAGGACACGGGCCCGCCTCGCTAGGCCGAGGGCTCTCCGAGGAGGCGCAGCATGGACGGCCGCCTCACGAGGGAGGAGCTGTCGCTCCTCCTCGCCGGGCACGGCCGGCTCTACTCGGAGCAGCTGGGCATTCGCCTGGACGGCCTCGACCGCGACCAGCTCTTCCGCTGGTTCCTCGCCAGCCTCCTCTTCGGCGCCCGCATCTTCGAGTCCGTCGCCAGCCGCACCTACGAGGCCTTCGTCGACCACCGCCTCGTCACGCCGGCGTTACTGGCCAAGGCCGACTTCCTCGAGCTGCTGCAGATCATGGCGGAGGGCGGCTACGTCCGCTACGACAACATCACCAGTCGCAAGGTGCAGCAGGCCGCCGCCAAGCTCATCGCCGAGTACGGCGGCGACCTCAACAACTTGCACGCCGCCGCAAGCGGCCCGCGCGACCTGGAGGCGCGCCTGCAGGCCTTCAAGGGCGTGGGCCAGACGACGGCCGGCATCTTCCTGCGCGAGCTGCGCGGCCTCTGGCTGAAGGCGGACCCGCCCCTGGGCGGCATCGCCCTGCTCGCCGCCGGCCACCTGGGCGTCGACGACCCGCCGGGCTTCTGGCGGGCCAACGCCGTCGCCGGCTACGACTTCCGCCACTTCGAGGCCGCCCTCACCCGCGTCGGCCGCGGCTACTGCCGTCGCGGCCGCTGCGAGCGCGCGCCCATCCCCCACTCGCCGGAAGCGGCGAGCGGTTAACCGTGCTGTCGTCCCCTAGCGCGCCCCGCGAATCGCCGTCGCCGCGCCTTGACAATCGTAGAGCCGCGGCCGGCCGAAGAAGCCCGGCTGGCCGGGGCCGCCGGGCGCCGGCGGCGCCCCGTAAGCCGTCGGACTCACCGTCCGACAGGCCGTGCTGACGGCTCGCGCAACCCCGAAGTTCGCGCCCACGCCGCCGCCCAGCGGCGCCCCGCCGAGGAGGAAGAAGCGGATGCTGCCTGCCTCCACCATCTGAGCGATCTTCTCTACACTCACGGCCGGGTCCGTGCCGGAGAAGCCGCCCATCGCCAGGACGGGCTCCCCCGTCTCGATGATGAACGGCGTCGCCGTCATCGCCGACTCCGTCGCGACCAGGAAGCGGCTCTCGCCTCTGTTCGCTACCAGATAATCGATGAGGCGGTTGTCCGTCTGCGGCGGCGCGCCGACCGGGAAGGGGTTGGCGGCCGGGCCCGCGGGCTGCGGCGCCACGAATGGCAGCGTGCCGTTTACGGGGTCGGCCAGCACCGTGCTCGTCCAGAAGAGCGGCGGCAGCAGGAGGGCGCCGAGCGCCACGCCCAAGGCCGCCGCGACCCGCCGGCGGTCGGCCGGAGGCCGCAGAATCGCATGCAG
The DNA here is from genome assembly GCA_036514755.1 of Dehalococcoidia bacterium. Lineage (GTDB taxonomy): Bacteria > Chloroflexota > Dehalococcoidia > DSTF01 > WHTK01 > WHTK01. Next base: position 11,637 of record DATBWN010000281.1, read on the forward strand.
CAAGACGGCCGAGCTTATGCCAGCCGCCGCCAGGACGACCGGCACCAGCCAGCCGTTGTAGTCCGGCGTCCGGCGGAGGATGACGACCTCCAGGGCGGCCGTCGCCAGCAGCGCCACGGGTCCGAGCAAGGCTGCTCGGCCGCCGGCGAGTGCGCACCGCCAGTGGCTCGCCACGGCGACGCCGACCATGCCGCCGATGGCCGGCCCGAGAAACGAGAGGTAGTAGGGATGGAAGAGGCCCTGAGCCTCGCTGAAGACGACCCCGGCCGTCAGGAGCCAGCCGCCCCACAGGACGATGCTCCCCAGCCGGACGTTGCCCTGCAGCCTGCGATCGACCGTCAGCAGGCCCGCCACGCCGCCGATGAGCGCCAGCGGCGCCAGCCACGAGGCCTGGCCGGCGACGTCGCCCTTGAAGAGGCGCAGCGCACCCGGAGCGCCGCCCGTGAACGCCGACTGGAACAGGCTGGCGCCGCGGCCGGCGGCACCAGCGCCGAAGGGCCCGGGCGGAGCGGGGCCGAAGCCCGGCAGTTGGCGGCCGCCGGCGGGGAAGTACGGGTCGTTGCCCTGGAGGCGGTCGAGGCCGTTGTAGTCAACCAGCAGGTTGAGCGCCGAGTTCGTCTTGCTGCCGCCGACGTACGGCCGGTCCGAATCGGGCGTGAGGTCGACGGCGGCGACCCAGGCGCCGGACACCACGATGAGCACGGCCGTGGCGAGGACGAGGTCCCTTAGCCGGGCGGGCAGCGCCAGGGGCGCGGCGACCAGGTAGGCGCCCCAGAGCGCCGGCAGCGCCACGTAAGCGGCCAGGAACTTCGTGTTGAAGGCGATGCCCATCGATACGGCCGCGAGAAGCAGCCAGCGGCGGCTGCCGGACTCCAGGGCTCGTACCACGCAGTAGGCCGCGACGACGACGAAGAAGACGAGCGCCGTATCGAGGTTGTTGAGCCGGTTCACCGCGACGCTGATCGGCGTCAGGGCGAGCGCCAGCCCGGCCAGGAGGCCGGCAGCAGTGCCAAAGACTCGCTTCACCGCGAGGTAGAGGACGAGAACGGAGGCGACGCCGAGGAGGGCCTGGGGCAGGAGCATGGCGAAGGTCGTGTAGCCGAAGACCTTCGCGAACGCGGCCTGGATCCACAGGCCGACGGGCGGCTTGTCGACGCTGATGAACCCACCTGGGTCGTACGAGGCGAAAAAGAAGTTGTGCCAGCTCTGGAGCATGCTGCGCACGGCCGCGGCGTAGTAAGTGTTGCCGTAGCCGCTCCGCGAGACGTGCCAGAGGTTGACGAAGCCGGCGACGCTCAGGACGCCCAGCAGGCCGATCGCCTGCCCGGCGAGCCTCCCCCTCAGGTTGAGGGCTGCTTCGAGGTAGGCGCCGCGGGCCAGCGCCTTCGCCAACGTCGACATGAACGCCGCCTTCAGGCCGGGGCCGCGAGTCTCCTCGGTGGCTCCGGCCTCTGACCGTACGAGGTCTAGGCCACTGTAAGAGAGCCCGCGCTTTCCATCAATCGGTCCGGCTGAAGCGCGGCAGCGCTTGAATGGCTGTCGAAGGGGCCACCGGTCGGGTCAGCTTTGCTCCGTCGACCACGTGGCGAAGGCGATCCGTCTGCGCGCCTACGTCTAGGTCGCTCCGCGTCACGGCGCCTGGGCGCGCTGATCTGAGAGCGTAACCTTCGGCGCCACGCCTGTCCCCGTCAGTGTTACGCGGCTTGCGTCGACAATACAGGCGATGGGCGTCGCCGATCTTGGCTCCTACGTCCAAGCGATCGACACGGAAAGCGACCAGGTTCGCCGCGCGAAGGCGCGGGATGCCGGCGTCTGGTCTGCCTGGCACGACGAGTACTACTCGTTCATCTACCGCTACGCCCTTGCCCGGCTGGTAAGGCACGAGGACGCTGAGGACGTCGCGTCGCAGGTCTTCCTGGAGGCGATCAAGGGCATCGACCGCTACGAGTACCGCGGCCGACCGGTCCTCGCGTGGTTCTATGGCATCGCCCAGCACCTTGTCTCGAGACGCTTTCGCGAGGCAAAGCGCCAGCGCCCGCTCGACGAGGTCGAGGCGACGGCTGGAGCGGCCGGCGAAGAGGACGCCCTCCTGCAGAGGCTTGCTTTGAGGGCCGCCCTGGAGAGCCTCAAGCCCGAGCACCAGGAGGTCATCAGGCTCCGTTTCCTCCTCGACCTGTCAACGGCCGAAGCGGCCAGGCTGCTCGGCAAGACCGAGGCGGCCGTCCACTCGCTGCAGGTGCGGGCCCTCGGCGCCCTTCGCAGGCAGCTTCGGCCGCCCGACGCGCCAGAATTTTCCCGCCCCGCCCGAACGATTTCCCCCTCCTCGGGACATAAGTAGGCATGAGAGGGCGAACGATGGCCCAGGACGAGGCTCGTCTTGCCGAGTGCTTCCGGCTTCTGGAAGAGACCGGAGACGTCGAGCGCTGCTTCGCGCTCTACCCGGATCTGCAGGAGGAGATCGAGCTGCACCTGCAGGCCTTCGAGGCGCTCGCTGCGCTCAAGCCCGCGCCGCCGCCCGCCTCCTCCGCCGCGACCAGCCGCAGGCTGCTGCTCTCCTCGTTGGCCACTGAGCCGGAGACAGCAGGCTGGCTGCGAAGGAACCTGCCGCGCCGCTTCGCGCCTGCCCTGACCGCCATGGCGCTCCTCATCGTGGCGACGGCGGGCGCTGGCGCGGCAGGCGGCGGCGTGAGCGGTCCGGGCCTGCTCAACGAGGTGCTCAGCCAACTGGGCATCGTCGACGAGGCGGAGCAGCCCGCGGACGGCGACAACCACGGCTCGAATGTGAGCGGCAACGTGCATGAGGCGATCGAATCTTCGACACCTGGCGAGGGCCGCGGCGCCGCCGTAAGCGAGGCCGCCTGCGAGGCCGCGCACGATCGGTCGACCCTGCCTACGCCGGCCCAGGCCGCGCCGGGGCAGGAGGGGCGCGAGTCCAAGGACTGCAGCAAGGACGACGAAGAGCCGGCTGCTTCGCCCGAAGCGGACGGCGAGCCGTCCAACCACGGCCAGAGCGTGAGCGAGAACGTGCAAGAAGCCATCGATTCCTCCTCGCCGGGGCCGGAGCGCGGTGACGCCGTCAGCGAGGCGGCCTGCGAGGCCGCGCATGATCGGTCGACCCTGCCTACGCCTGCCCAGGGTGCTGCCGGTCAGGAGGGCAGCGACCCGAAGGACTGCGGTGACGGGGACGAAGATGGCGCTGGCGCAGATGAGCCTGAAGACGCGAACGGGCAGGGGGACAAAGACAAAGGCAAGCCGCCGGACAAGGGCGGCGGCGGCAACGAATCCGGGCACGGGAACCCCAACGATTAGGTAGGCGCCGCCAAACGGAAACGCCCCAAGCCTCTCAGTCTTCCCGGTACACAAAGCAACGGCCCTGGCTCTAAGCCAGGGCCGTATCGTTTAGGCTAATCGAGGAGTCAGGAGGCTAGACCACGGCGACCAGCGCGCCGGCCATGCCGCCCAGCGCGGCGAGCGAGATCATGATCGGTTGCCAGTGGTGCGCCAGCCTATGCGGGCCTTCCGCGGCCGCGTCGCTGACGGCGGCCCACGCCTTCACCAGATCGCTCTTTCGCAGGAGGGCGTCGGTGAGGACGTAGCCGTTGTGGCCATCACACGGGACGATGGTGTAAGCTCCGAATTCGCCGTGCGCCCTGACCTCCGTGTTGCCGGCAAGGAACCCGACCCGGTGGCCGCTTAGGCCGATGACGGCCGCGCCCTCAGGCCGCACTACTAGAGCATCTCTCTCGGCTACGGTTGTGACCATTCGACCTCTCGCTCGCTTCCCGGCTCCGTCCTCAAATGTCCGCTCCATCATCTCTCTATGCCACGAGCGCCGGCTAACCGTTCGGGTAGATGGGCGAGAATCTCCAGGCGAACGACCTGCGCCGATTCGCCAGCCATGAAGGGCGAGTCGAATCCGGTCGATACTCGTACTAGGAGACGCGTCCACGATACACGAGCTACCAATCTCCGCCGGCAATGCGATAGCGGTTCTCGACCAGCTCGATTACACCGTGCTCATCACGGACTGCGGTGGGAGGATCGAGTACGTCAACGCTGCCCTGGAGCGGGCGTCCGGGTACAGCAGGGCGGAGCTGATCGGCCAGACGCCGCGAATCCTGTCGGCAGACACACTCCCCGCTGACGTCTACGACGACATCTGGCGCAGGCTTCGAGCCGGAATCCCGCGCCGCTCCACCTTCACGAACCGGAAGAAGACGGGCGAGACGTACGACGAGGACACGTCGATCTCCCTGATCAGGGACGCCGAGGGCGAGATCTGCAGCTTCGTCTGGGTCGGCAGGCCGGCGGAGCGCAAGACCACCCTGGAGCTCTTCACTCGCCTGACCAACAGTTCACCGGCAGCCGTCGTGGTGTTCAGGGAGGACAAGATCTTCTTCGTGAATGAGCAGTTCCGGCGGCTTACGGGCTACGGCAGCCGGGAGCTCTTCGGCATGGACCCCCTCCAGCTTGTCCACCCCGACGATCGCGACTTGGTGTATCGACGTCGCTCCGTTGCTGGCGAAGACGCCCAGCCTTACGAGTACCGCCTCATCGACAAAGCCGGCAACGTGAGATGGGCGCTCGAGAGTTCAAGCGTGGTCGACTTCCTGAGCCTGGGGAGCGACGAGAGCAGCTACGTAGCGGGCATGATCGTCGACATCACGGACCGAAAGACCGCGGAGGAGCAGTTGCAGTACGCGCTCACGCTCTACGCGGCGACCGTTGAGTCGACCACGGACGGGATCGTCGTCATCGACACGGCGAGGAACGTCCGGCAGCTCAACCGCAGGTTCCGTGAGATGTGGGGGCTACCGGAGACGAAAGCGTACGTCGGCCTGGGCGGCTCGCCCTTATTCGCCGAGATGCTCCGCCAGACCAAGGAGCCCGAACAATTCACGGAGTTGGGCCGAAGGGTCTTTCACAGCGGCGACGAAGCGTATGCCGCCGTAGAGCTGCTCGACGGACGCGTGTTCGAGGTCCACACCAACCCACAGATAATCGATGGGGCTATCGTGGGGCAGGTCTGGAGCTTCCGGGACGTGACCGAACGCGAACGCATGGAATCGACGCTCATCGATCTGGCGAACCTCGACAGCCTCACCGGTGTGCCTAACCGGCACCACTTCCAGGAGGCAGTCAATTCGGCAATCTCTCGGGGAGAGCATGGCGCCGTCCTCTTCATGGACGTCGACGACTTCAAAGCGATCAACGACAGCCTGGGACACTCCGCCGGCGACGAGTTTCTGCGCAGCCTCGCTCGCTGCCTCTCGGACGGATTGCGTCACGCGGACTTGCTCGGTCGACTCGGTGGCGACGAGTTCGCCGTCCTGCTCCGAGGAGCGAGCCGCAGCGAGGCGACGGCGGTTGCGCAGCGACTGCTTAGGTCAGCCCGGGAGATGAGGTCTGTCTCCTCAGACCAGCCTGTTTCCTCCACGATCAGCATCGGCGCCGCTCTCTTCCCAACCCACGGCAGCTCCGTGGACGAGCTTCTGGGTCACGCGGACATGGCCATGTACCGCGTCAAACGAGGCGGCCGCAACGGCCTGCACTTCTATCAAATCGGCCATGGCTCCAAGTCGAGCAGCAAGAGCCGCGTGCTCTGGAAGCAGAAGATCATGGAGGCCCTAGAGAATGACCGCTTCCTCCTGCATGCCCAACCTATATATGAGCTGCGGACCGGCAGGCTCGGCTGCTACGAGCTCCTCCTTCGCCTGCGGGAGCCGAACGGCAGACTTGTGCATCCGGGCAAGTTCCTCCCCGCTGCCGAGCAATCCGGCCTCATCCACCAGATCGACGCCTGGGTTGCGCAGGAAAGCCTGGCCATCGCCCAGAAGCTGTCAACGGCGCCGCGCCCGGCCAAGATTGCCTTCAACCTGTCAGCGGCCGCCATCGGGAACCCGGCGCTCCTGGATTTGATCAAGAGAGAGATCGTGCGCCTGAACCTCGATCCAGGCTACGTCAGCATCGAGGTGACGGAGACCGCGCTCATCGCCGATCTTCCCCGGGCGCGCGCCTTCTTTAGAAGCCTCAAGGAGCTCGGCTTTCTCCTCGCCCTCGATGACTTCGGGGCCGGCTTTTCCAGCCTCTCTCGCCTCAAGGAAGTGCCGGCCGACTACCTGAAAATCGATGGCAGCTTCATCCAGAATATCGCTCACAACCAGGAAGACCGGCATTTCGTCAGGGCAATCGCCCAGCTGGCCTCGGGCCTGGGCATTGGCGCCGTCGCCGAATCGGTAGAGGATGCAGGCGCCGTGGAGGTTCTCATCGACCTCGGCGTCCTGAACGGCCAGGGCATCTATCTCGGCGCGCCCGGGCCCGTCAGCCGCGTCCTCGAGTCTCACCTCGCCCTGGCCGCCTAGCCTGGCGTCGCCGCAGCAAGCAGGAGTGGGCAAGCCCGGACGGGCCGGTCACTAGCGTGTCGCCCGCGAGGTTTAGGCGATGGGCCGGTTGGGGTTACCTGCCCCTGCCCGGCGGGTTGCCGGACTGCCCGGGAGGATCGCCGGACTGCCCCGGCGGGTCGCCGGACTGCCCCGGCGGGTCGCCTGACTGCCCCGGCGGGTCGCCGGAGTGACCGGGCGAGTCGCCAGACTGCCCCGGCGGGTCGCCGGACTGCCCCGGCGGGTTGCCGGAATGACCGGGCGAGTCGCCGACGGAGTCCTGAGCTTGGTCCGCGCCGCCAGAAGGCGCATCGTCCACGCCAAACGTGCTCTCGCCGGAGCCGTCTGCGGAGGGCTCCGCCGCGCCGCCATCCGGAAGCGATGTCTGAGTGTCGACGTTTGGGACCGCTGGCTGTGGCCCTTCCTGGAGGCCTAGCCCGTCGAGAACTTCATCCATGACCGATGAGATCGGACCTGAATCGAAGGCCGCGTGAACGCCGCCGACGGCCGCGAGAGCGAGCGCGCCCAGGGCCCCGGCGCGCACGAACGCCCGCAGCGCCGAAGGGCGGCCCCTGATTGTTGGGCGCTGCTCCTTCCCGGGCGCCGTGACGGCAGCGAGCAGTGCCTTTCGGTCACAGGCGATTCGATCTTGGTCAGGAATTGGGATCAAGATCATCGAACGCAACTCTTGGCCCCGCTCTCGAAGCCTCATGCGCGCGTCGGCTGCTCTCGACTCCATCACGCGGCCTGCCGTCCCTCGAGCAGAAGCCCGTCGACAGCGAGGTGCCGTCTCAGGGAGTTCACAGCCCTCACTTGAAGCGAGAAGACCGCGTATTCGCTCTTGTTCAGGAGCTGGCCCGCCTCTCTCGCTGTGAGGCCAACGAAGAACCTCAGGATTATGACCTCCCGCTGTTCGGAAGTGAGGTTGCTTAGCGCCTCGATCAGGTCCGCCCGCTCCGCCCGGCCATCCATCGCCGGCGTCGAGGTGACGGCTTCCCAGTGCAGCCGCGACAGGCGATCCTCGGCGCGGCGGGCCCGGCGAAACCGGTCAGCGATCAGATGGCGCGCGATCGAGTAGAGCCAGGCTAAGAGGGGCTTGCCCTGAAATCGGAACCTGTCGATGCCCTCCAGGGCCTCTACGAAGACCTGCGAGGTTACGTCCTGCGCCTCGTCCCTGTCCCCCAATCTTCCATAGGCGTAGCGATATAGGTGGAGATAGTGGAGGTCGTAGATCTGTGACCATGCGCCGGGGTCGCGTCTCTTCGCTCGAAGGACGAGGTCTTCATCGTCGTGAGTCACCGAAGCCTGCACGCTAGCCAACTCGGCGACGTTCTCCAGCCTTTCCATGCGCAGTTGAATAATCGGTAGCTGGAGCCCAAACCTGCGCCTCATGCTGATTTCCGCCATCCGGGCCGTATGACTTAGGCCGGACGGAACGATAGAACAGCAGATTCAGGTCTAGGAGGGGTGGGCATGGCTTCGCTGGCAGCGGCTAAACTCGGGGTCAGGAACGCAGGCCGACGCGTCGGGCCAGCCTCGCCCACGTCCTGTCCCCGGACCTCTCGCTGGAAGAACGAAGACGGTGGCCAGGTCATCGTGCTGGTCGCGGTGGCGGTTGCGGTCTTGCTAGGCATCGGAGGGCTGGTACTGGACATCGGTATGGCGATGGTCTTGCGCGGTGACGAGCAGCGCGCCGCCGATGCGGCCGCGCTGGCTGGCGCCACTGAGATCTTCCTGGGAGGAACCGTCAGCGATGCCGAGCTGTCTGCCCAGGCCTTCGCGGAAGAGAACGGGTACGACTCCGCGGAAGTTGTCGTGCGCGTGCCACCGAAGTCCGGCAAGCACATCGGCGACCCTAACTACGTCGAGGTCTCGATTCGGCGGACGAGCCGCACTTCCTTCATACGGCTGCTGGGGATAGACAGCCTTGCCGTCACAGCTCGCGGCGTCGCCGGCCTCAACCCCCTGCCAGGGGACTACGCGCTCATCGTGCTGAACAGGACGGCCTGCAAGGCCTATGACCACACGAGCAGCTCCAACCTCACCATCAAGAACGGGGCAGCCATAGTCAACTCGTCGTGCGAGCCATCGGCCTACCAGGGCGGTGGCAGCCTGGTCACCGGCACTCACCTCGACTACTACGTTGAAGGAGCATGGCAGCTAAGCAACAACGCGACTGCGCAGCCTTCGCCAACGGCGGTCGGCTTTCAGATCGAAGACCCGCTTGCCGATGAGCCGCGTCCGGTTCCCTGCGGTCCACCACCAGGCGGGCCCAGCGGCTGCATCGGTAAGTCGCCGACCTCAGACGGGACAGCCTCCAACCCTAAGCTTACGCACATCACGAGCGCGACGGTGCTCCAGCCTGGTACGTACTACGGCGGCCTGAAGATCAGCGGTACCGGTGGCGGAGCGGTCAAGTTCAAGCCCGGTCTTTACGTGTTCGCAGGCGGCGGCTCATCGACGGGCGGCTTCGACTACACAGGAACTGCGAGCCTCTCTGGAACGGGAGTGACCTTCTTCAACACTGACTACGCGGCGGCGCCAAAGGCGGCCGACAGGCCCTGCGGCGACTTTTCTCTCCAAGGATCGGGGTCGCTCAGCTTCACGGCCCCCACGTCGGGGACATACAAAGACATGCTCTTCTGGCAGTCGGACTCCTGCACGCAAGCGTTCAAGTACGCAGGATCCAGCTGGACGATTGCCGGCGTCATCTACCTTCCAAACGCCCAGCTGAACGTCTCGGGAGGCGGCAAGCTGGGCGCCACCCAGGTCATCGTCGACACGTTCAGCTACAGCGGCTCGAACGCGATCACGATCGACTACACCAACTACGTTCCGACCATCCTACCGGTCATCGCGCTCGTTGAGTGACCGATCGCCGAGGTCCTCATTCCCTCCTAGGCGTAGCGACCGTAGCTCTTGGTGAAATCCACCATCGCCTTGAGGTTCTCCGGCCTGGCCTCATCGACGCATGTGGCCGTCATGATGAAGCCGCCGTCCTTGCCGCAGACGTCGATGGCGTTCTGGCAGTACTCCTCGACTTCTCGGACGGTGCCCGCCTGCAACAGTGACGCCGGCACGTCCCGCATGATGCAGAGGTGGCCGCCCAGGACCGCCTTCGCCTTCGCCATGTCCGTCTGGGCAAAATGGCAGAGCACCGAACCCTTGGGGAGATCGAGAAGGTATTCGAGGCGAGCGTCCCATACGCCCTCGAAGAAGGGGCAGGGTGTCCAGCCCATCTCCACGAGGGCCAGCATGACCTTCTTGAGCGTGGGCCAGTAGAAGGTCTCGAACTGCCGCAACGACATGAAGCCGTCCGATCCCCTATGAAGCGCGATGAATACGCGCTTGTTTCCCGGGTCGCCGGCGGGCGCCGGCGCCTGCTTGATCGCCTCGATTCGGTCCGTTGCCAGCATTTCCAACGCCTGGAGGAGCTTCTCTGGGCGCCGGTACATGTCGACCATCGTTCCCTGCATTCCCCTGAGATGGTCGGAGATCGTGTCGAAAGGAGCGGCGGCGAACATCTTCGGGGAGTTGTAGCTTGGGAAGCCCAGCTTCGCCATCTCATCGGCAAAGGCACCCGTTGCCGACTGGAAGCTCGCGGCCGCCGCTCCCGCCTCACGGAGGGCGTTCAGCGCCGCCGCCAGCTCAGGAGCGGCGAGGTTGGCGACGAATGAGGCCAGCGCCGTGCCTCCGATCAGCGTTCTGAGGGACGGGAGCTCAGCCAAGGGGACCATGGCGCTCCATACGCGTGGCAGGTACGTCCGAACAATGAAATCGGAAGGGTCAGCGAGAAAGGCATCGTACTCGTCGCCCTTCATTGGCTCCAGCTCGATCATCTGGTGGCCTCGATTGGGCGGGAGGCCGTAACCGGGCCACTTGATCTGTTGGGCGCCCAGGATCTCAAGAGCCAGCCCAGAGACCAGGGCGCTCTGCACCCAGTAGGAGTCAGGCGCGAAATCGAGGATGGTCTGGCGGTTCGCCGACTGCCACTTCTCGGCGTCATAGTAAGCCGCGTCGCTGGTGATGCCCGTGTATCTCGTGGGAAAGTAAGCCAGGAAGAGCTGGACGGGCACGCGGTCCGGCACTCTAAGCTGGATAGCGTCCGTGATCCGCTTTTCTCTCTCCCAGAGCAGTTGTCCGGCTGACTGTTCTTCCTTGAGCTGGGTAACGCCCATCGCTTCCTCCAGAGGAGCGCCTCCTGAGGGAATGCGCTCCCAGGCACAGACTGCCTCGTAGGGCCGGCGATCCCCAGAGTCTCCTGGACTGCCTGAGCCGTCCAAATGGACTCAGTTGTGCGGATCCGGACGCAACCCCCTCGCGGATACCGGCAAAGTGACGGATGGCAGGGCTTGCTGGGGCCGTTTGGCACTCATGCCGCGGCACAATCAAGGCTTCTCTTAGTTCACGGCCGCTCGCGGCTGGCGAAGGCGCGTGAATCATGGCAGGACATTCGTCGAAGGAGCTGGTGAGGCGTCTCTTCCGAAGTGACGACCTTTGGAGAGTTCCCTTCATACCGTGGGTTTGTAGCTTCGCCGCGCGGCTCCAACAAATCCAGACGGCGGCTATGCTCTCCGATGCTGGCTTGCTCTCGAGGTCGCTCCTGGACGCGCAGAGGCTGTTTAACTATGACGCCATCATCAACGTCTTTGAGCCAACCCTGGAAGCAGAGGCGTGTGGCTGCAGAATCGACTGGCGCCAGGACGATGGATTGCCGGAAGTAGTCAGCCATCCTCTGGCCGAAGGGGCCACGGCTGCTGACCTGGACGTCGCCAATCTCGAGACCAGGGGACGACTGCCAGCAGTTCTGGAGGCGACCAAGAGGCTCGTCGCCATCAGGGGCAAGGAAGTCGCCATCCTTGGCGTGATTACCGGGCCCATATCTCTGGCAAAGCACTTGAGGGGGGATGCTCTCTTAACTGAGCTGAATCAGGGTTCGCAGGAGGCCTCAAGTGTAATCGCGTTAGCGGGAAACGTCGGCCTCAAGCTATGCCGGACGTACTGCGAGTTGGGTGTGGATGCGGTCGTAGTCGCGGAAGGAATGTTGGGCCAGATCCAGCCCAACCTCTATCACGTAGTGGCACCTTCGCTCCGCAGCATTTGGAACGTGGCCAGGTTCTATGACGTCCACTCCCTAATCTTAAGCAAGGGATGTGATCGAGAGCACGTCGAGCCGATTCTAGGGCTGCAGGCCGACGGTGTTGCGCTCGCTGGCAACCTGGACGATACGCAGGTAAGAGATGCAGCCCTGAAGCGAAACTGCTTCTATGCTCGGAGCATACCTTCCGCCGCACTGCTAGGCACAATTCCCCAAGTAAGGAGCGCCACTCTCGAATGCCTGTCCGCAGGGAGTGGGGCCTACTTCCTCTCCACTGAATGGGAGGTTCCTTCTGCGACAAACGTGGAGAACTTCCATGAGGTCATGCGTGTCCTGGAAGGTCACCGAAACTCTTGAGGAGGCAAGGTGGAGTTCACCATAGACATTGACACCGGGGGGACCTTCACAGACGGATTCGTGCGTGGCAACGGCAGGACCGAG